>NZ_CP034072.1:2994900-3092626 GCF_003855255.1 Mycolicibacterium nivoides
GTTATCTGGGGTCAGATTCTGATGTTTACTGTTGTTCCCGCTGAGGCGATCTGATCTAGTCGGGCCTGATCGGAAACAGGTTAGGCTGTTGGTGTTTCCGGTTAGGGGTTGGTTGGTGCGTTCTGGTTGACGCGACGATTCAGGAGCCCATCATTCCGCGGCCGCCCATCATCGGGCCCATCATGGCGGGCATGCCGTCGGTGACGAAGCCGGTGACTTCGTGTGCGTGGGCGCGGATGGTGTTGGTGAGCTCGGGGTCGGAGGAGGTCTCGGTGGCGATAACTCCGTTAGGTGTCAGTGTGATTCGCCGCTGGTAGTCGGTTGCATGGCGGAACAGGGTGGGCAGGCTTTGACTCATGCAGCTCACTTCGGCGCCTTGGTCGAGATGCTGATACATCGAGGAGACGTGGGCGTGCAGTTGCGCGACGAGATCGGGGGCGTCGGATTCGGTGGTGGTACGGATGCCTCCGGGGATGTTTTCCACGGTGCGGCGCAGTTCGGTGTGGCGGGCGAACATGGTCATGTAGCGATCCATGTCGGTGCCGGAGACTCCGCCCATCATGCCGGGACCGTTGGCGTTCCCGGTGGGCATGCGAATACTGTTGGTGCGCAACAGGTATCCCAGTGCGGCGATCGCCCCTGCCCCACTGAGTAGGGCAAGTGCGGCGCGTCTGGTGAATTCGGTCATGTGCGGCTGCTTTCGTGATGGTGTCCCGCTCGGACCCCTTGGCTGCAGGGCAGGTCAGGTGGCAGGGGTTTTGTGGGCGACGACGCGTTCGACGAGGCCGAGTGTGAACCGCTCACGATGGTCGATCGCGAGGTCGGTCGCGGCCCGCAGGTGCTCTAGGGGGCGACGTAGGAAGTGTTCGCCGCCGAGGGGAATGGTGAATAGTTCGAGGCCCCGCTGCACGGCTCGGACTGGGGCGGTGCTGCTGCGGATGTGGTCGACGAGGATGAGTTTTCCGCCGGGGCGCAGGACTCGGGTCATTTCGGTGAGGGCTTGGGTGTGGTCGGGGATGGCGCAGAGCCCGAAGGTGCAGACGACGGTGTCGAAGCTGGCATCGTCGAACGGCAGGTGATGCGCGTCGGCTTGTTGCAGGGTGGCGGGGTGACCGAGGTCGGCGGCGCGTTGGCGGGCGATGTCGAGCATCTGCTGGCTCCAGTCGATCCCGGTCAGGGTGACGTTCTCGGGGTAGAAGGCAAGGTTGAGTCCGGTGCCGATCGCGACCTCCAGGACGTCGCCGGTGGCTTGGCTGCAGACCCATTGGCGGGAGTCGCCGAACAGGTGGCGGTCGAAGAACCCGATCTCACGGTCATAGGTGCGAGATTTCTTGTCCCAGTACCGGTTCCAGCGGGCGGTGCGATCATCGGTGGGCATGGTTCACCTCGCGTCGGCGGTCAGACGGTCAGGCGGCGTCCGATGTAGGGAACGAACCGGCCGACAGCCCCACAGTAGTCCCGGTAGGCCTGGCCGTGGATGGTGTTGAGGTAGGGCTCTTCGACCACTCGTACCTGCAGTTCGATCGTGGCCCACAAGACGGCGAAGGCGGCCAGGGCAAGCGGGTTTGGGGTGATCAGGGTGATGCCGGCGGCGAAGATCAGCATGGCGGTGAAGATGGGGTTGCGTACCAGCGCGAACACGCCGTGGCGCACCAATGTGGTTGTTTCGCTGGGGTCCACTCCGATGCGCCACGATGGGCCCATGTCGCGTTGGGCGTGGACGGTGGCGGCGATCCCGGCGACGGCCAGCACTATGCCGGTGGTCTGGATCCACGGCGCATCAAGCACGGCCATCGGGGTGAGGATGTCGAGCAGTTGCAGCAGGGGCGCGGCCGCCCCGGCGAGGATGGCGGCGATGAATCCGACACCGGCCAACCATTGCAGCGACCCGGGCCGACCGTGGATGCCGCGGAATCCGGTGGATCCGGTGTGGCGGTATTGGGTCCAACTGCGCCAGCCGAACCCTAAGACGGCAAAGATCACGTAGAAGATGAGCGCGGTGGCGGGCATGGGTGAAACCTCCTGGCCGGGACTGGGATAGGTGCCGATGTGGAGATGGGCGTTAAAGCCGATGGACGTGGGACGGCGCGGTTAGTTCTCGGCGAGCGCTTGATCAAGGGCCTTGGCGAGGTCTTCATAGCTGTGCGGTTGGATGCGGGTGCCGTTGAGGAAAAACGTCGGCGTGCCCTGCACCCCCAAGGCCCGGCCGTCGGCCATGTCGAGCCGGATGCGCTCCAGCGTGGCGGGATCGGCGTAGGCCGCGTCGAAAGCGGCCATATCCAGGCCGAGTTCTGCTGCGAATCCACGGAATACGTCATCGGCCGGGGTTTGCTTTTCACCCCACTGAGCCTGGGTGTCATACATTTTGCGATACACCGCCTCCAGCTGGCCCTGCTGGGCGGCGGCTTCCACGGCCCGGGCGGCCCGCTCGGCGTTGACGTGCGCTGGCAGCGGGAAGTGGCGGATCACGAAATTCACCCGGTCCCCGTATTCAGCCCGCAACTTTTCGATCTCCGGGTAAACCGCGCGGCAACCCTCACATTCGAAGTCGAGAAACTCCACGAACGTCACCTTGCTCTCAGGCACCGAGTTGAGCCGGTGACTGTTCTCCCGCACCACCTGCCCGATCTCGCTGGTATCGGACTGCGCTGGGGCGGTCGAGTCACGGTCGCGCACCGACAGGTAGACCAGCGCACCGATCGCCATCGCGGCGATGACGAACGCGGTGAGCAACATGCGGCTGGCGCGCGCCATTCAGATACCTCTTTCGTGGGATCGGCGGCTATATCGCATGGCATCGATGTTGGCGAGGTTGACCGATCAATAGCATTGGACGCTATCATCGTTATGTGGCGATGAAAAGTGGTTCGGTCGATCCCGCGGTGTGCGGGAATGTGGATGCGGCGACGGCGTTGTTTCACAGCCTCTCGGATGCGACCCGGTTGGCGATCCTGCGCCGCCTGGCGGGTGGTGAGGCCCGGGTGGTGGATCTGACGGGCGAGTTGGGGTTGGCGCAGTCGACGGTGTCGGCGCATCTGGCCTGCCTGCGTGACTGCGGGTTGGTGGATTTCCGGCCGCAGGGCCGCGCCTCGGTGTATCGGCTGGCCCGCCCGGAGCTGCTGGAGATGTTGCGCGCGGCCGAGGCGGTGCTGGAGGCCACCGGCAACGCGGTGGCGTTGTGCCCCAACTACGGCCTCCCCGATCAGCGGAAGAAGGTTGCTCGATGAGTGAGGCGTGTGGCTGCGGCAGCGACGAACGTAGCGACGACGAGCACGAACCCGAACGGCTCTGGGAGATCACCGAACTGCGCGCCGCCGCGGTGGCGGGTGTGGTGCTGCTGGCCGGGTATGTGGTCGGCGGGGCCGGCGGGCCCCGCCCGGTCGAAATCGGGTTGTATGCGCTGGCGTTGGCGATCGGGGCCTACACGTTCGTGCCCTCGACGCTGCGCCGGCTGACCCAAGGCAAGATCGGGGTCGGCACGCTGATGACGATCGCCGCGGTCGGCGCAGTGATCCTCGGCGAGGTCGGCGAGGCCGCCATGCTGGCGTTCCTGTTCTCCATCAGCGAAGGTCTCGAAGAATACTCGCTGGCCCGCACCCGCCGCGGCCTGCGCGCCCTGTTGTCGCTGGTGCCCGATGAGGCCACCGTCCTGCGCGACGGCGCCGAAACCATCATCCCGCCAAGCGAATTGCGGGTGGGTGACCGGATGCTGGTCAAACCCGGTGAACGCGTCGCCACCGACGGGGTCATCGTCTCAGGCCGTACCGCGCTGGATGTTTCGGCGATCACCGGCGAATCCGTGCCGGTGGAGGCCGGGCCCGGTGATGAGGTGTTCGCCGGGTCGATCAACGGCACCGGGGTGCTCGAGGTCGAGGTCACCAGCAGCGCCGCCGACAACTCGCTGGCCCGCATTGTGGCCATCGTGGAGGCCGAGCAGTCCCGCAAGGGCGAAGCCCAGCGCCTGGCCGACCGCATCGCCAAACCCCTGGTCCCGACGATCATGATCGCCGGCGTCCTCATCGCGGCCATCGGCAGCGTGTTGGGTGATCCGCTGGTGTGGATCGAACGCGCCCTGGTGGTGCTGGTGGCGGCCTCCCCATGCGCGCTGGCGATCTCGGTGCCGGTCACCGTGGTCGCCGCGATCGGCGCGGCCAGCAAGCTCGGCGTCCTGGTCAAGGGCGGCGCGGCGCTGGAAGCCCTGGGCGCGGTCCGCACCGTGGCGCTGGATAAGACCGGCACATTGACTGCCAACAAGCCCACCGTCATCGACGTCGCCACCACCAACGGCGCCACCCGCGAGCATGTGCTGGAGGTCGCGGCGGCGTTGGAGGCCCGCAGCGAACACCCCCTGGCTGCAGCGATCCTCGCCGCCGCCGAGGGCCCGGTCCGACCCGCCGAGGAGGTGGAGGCGGTCACCGGCGCCGGCCTCACCGGGTATCGCGACGGCCGCCGGTTGCGGCTCGGTCGGCCCGGCTGGCTCGATCCCGGCCCGCTGGCCGAACAGGTCGCCAAGATGCAGGCCGCCGGGGCGACCGCGGTGCTGGTCGAAGACAACGGTCAGGTCATTGGGGCGGTCGCGGTGCGTGACGAACTACGGCCCGAAGCCGCCCGGGTCGTCGAGGCGTTACGCCGTGGGGGTTATCAGGTGGCGATGCTGACCGGTGACAACCAAGCGACCGCGACCGCCCTGGCCAAGCAGGTGGGGATCGATACGGTGCATGCTGATCTGCGGCCCGAAGACAAGGCCGCGCTGATTAGTCAACTGCGCCAACATTCCTCGACGGCCATGGTCGGTGACGGCGTCAACGACGCCCCCGCCCTGGCCACCGCAGACCTCGGCATCGCCATGGGCGCAATGGGCACCGACGTGGCGATCGAAACCGCCGACGTCGCCCTCATGGGTGAAGACCTGCGCCACCTCACCCAAGCCTTCGCCCACGCCCGCCGTGCCCGGCGCATCATGCTGCAAAACGTCGGCCTCTCACTGGGCCTGATCACGGTACTCATTCCGCTCGCCCTCACCGGGATGCTGGGGTTGGCCGCGGTCGTCGCCGTGCACGAACTCGCCGAAATCGTCGTCATCGCCAACGGGGTCCGCGCCGGACGCACCAAACCCCTCCGGGGCGCCATCATCGAAACCGGAACCGACTCCCACCGGCTGGCACACACCCGCACCCAGGAAACCACGACAGCCAGTTGAACTCGGGGCGCAACAGGATCACGTCACAGCCAAGAGGGGTCGGCCGAGCAACGGGGTGAAACCCCGGATCGATCAGGTCAACGGTGTCGCACTCCGCAGCGCCGCCAGCACGCGATCCCTGGTCGGAAGGTCCAATCGGCATGCATCAGCTGCCAACTCAGTGCCCGGCTTCATGATATCCACACCATCAACGAGCACCGTCGGCGATGGATATGCACCGACCCTTTCCACCACCACATCGTCAGCGATACCCACCTCAGACAGACACTCGGCGAGCAAGCGCCGAGCCGCCGCCGCATTCGGACACCCCGGGCTCGTGAGAAGCTCCACACGCATACATCCAGCTTCGCTCAACCCGCGCGAGTTCTGCACGCCTCCAGGCGGGGCCAACTGACACCGCCCAGGCGGAGCCAATTTAGGTTGACATAGGCACGGTGCACGAAATCGTCGTCATCGCCAACGGTGTGCGCGCCGGACGCACCACACCACTGGCCGCTGGTGCCACGACCGAAGCGCCGACGGCGGCTGCAACGCACACATAGGCCCACCACCAGTGGTGGCGCTGCTGGCTGACGCTGGCCTGACCGCTCAGCGGGCGCTATGCGCGAAGCCAGTCCCATGCGGGTTCGAGTTGATCGCGTGGAAACGTCTTCAGTTGACCGCGGATGAGCAGTGCCGCGGGTATTTTGACGCACCATTCTTCCCATTTCGGGGCGCCCAGCATGGCGATCTTGTCGAAGTGACGTCGATGTTTGAGGTCGAAGATCGTGTTGGCCCAGGCCGCGGGAAGGGTCCAGCCTTCAAAGGATTCGTCGATCAGGATCAGCACCCGCAACGTGGTGTACTGCTCCAGAAGGGAGTCGATTCGTGGGCCGAGCACGTCGCGGTAGGTTTGCCGGTTCAGCTTGCCGCTGAACCGGATTCCGACGACATTGCCGGTGCTGCAGGACAGGAACTCGATCACAGCATGCCCCTCCTGGGGAAGTGTCAGTGCGCGCGTGGGCCGTACATGATCACGGCGACGCCGGCCAGGCAGACCAGGGCGCCGATGATGTCCCAGCGGTCGGGTCGAAACCCGTCCAGCGCCATGCCCCAGGCCAGTGAGCCGGCGACGAACACGCCGCCGTAGGCGGCCAGGATCCGGCCGAAATGCGCATCCGGCTGCAGGGTGGCGACAAACCCGTAGATTCCGAGTGCGATGACGCCGAGCCCGGCCCATAGCCAGCCGCGTTGCTCGCGCACACCTTGCCAGATCAGCCACGCGCCTCCGATTTCGGCGACCGCGGCCAACACGAACAACAGGATTGAACGGATCACCATGGTGATGACCCTAGGAGACCTGGCCGGGCACTGGGGCCGCTGCCGGCTGTGATCGTCGGCACCGGCAACTGGTGTTCGTGTTCGGACGAGTGCACTGGCAGGTGTCGGCTCCGCGTCGGCGGTAGGCGCGGATCTGTGACACGACCACCCCGACGACTCCGACGGCGATGAGCGCGAATCCGAGTGGCTCTAGCCACCGGGAACCGACGAGCAGCATGCCACCGCCGGCGATGCCGGCCGCGGCCAGCAGTGGCACGACCACACAGCAGCCCACACATGCCAGCGCCCCGACGCCGATCGATGCCCACCACGCCTTGCGGGCGCGGTCGTCAGCAGCAGCCACCGGTGCCGCCTTTCGTCTCGTTGTCGGGTTCTGCGGTGAATGGTAGTGGGCAGCAGGGGCTTTCGGCGCAGGCGAGGAGGTCGTCACAGCCCGCGGCGAGCGCAGCACGCAGCGTGTCGCGCACGGCGGTAAGTTCGGCGAGCTTCTGGTCGACCTCGGCCAGTTTGGTGGCCGCCCGGGTGTGTAGTCCGGCCTCGGAGCGGCTACCGAGTCGGGTGGCGGCCAACAGGTCGGCGACTTCGTCGAGGGTGAAGCCCAACCGTTGCGCGGCCTTGATCACCCGCATCATGGTCACGGTTTCCGGTGGGTATAGGCGGTGTCCACCCAGTGATCGCTGCGGCTGGCGCAGCAGGCCGCGTCGCTCGTAGTAGCGCAGCGTCTCGGTGTTGACCCCGGCTGCGGCCGCGACCTGCCCGCTGCGCAATCCGCTGTCGCTCACCGTGTCTGCCCCGTCGTCATGTCACCGATCCGCTGTGCGAGGGCGTCGAGCACGTCGGTGTGCGACGGGGGAACGCCGATGCTTATCACCACATCCGAACCGGCCGTGTCGAAGTCGAAGCGGAAAAACGAGCAGCAGCCGACTTCGCGTGCCGCCAGGTCGCGGGCAGCGGCCTCGGCGTCGGCGGCCAGCACAAGATCCAACCGTGTGGCACTCACCCGTACCGACCGCAGCACCGATTGACCGAATAGCCCGTCGAACTCGGCCACCCGCAACGGCCGATCAACCGTGGGTAACGAGCACGAATCGGGCACCCAACCCGTAGTTTCCTCGCTGGCCATACGTCGACGATAAACCCGTACCTAGGTACGGAATGCAACCCTCAATCGGTGGCGAACGGCAGCGGGGTGGCCCTCAACCGTCTCGGCGGTCGGATTGTGTTGACTGGCCGGCGGGTGGTGCGGCCGCGGTGGACAAGTTGGCGGCCAGGGCCTGGACGCGCGTGGTGATGTCGTCGCGGATGATTCGCATGCGGTCGATGCCGTCGATGCCGCGCAGGGAGGGTTCGTCGGTGTCCCACCGTTGGATGGTGGTGCCGGGATGGTCCTCGAGTTGGGCTTGGGTGCCGACGATGACGACCAGATCGGCCTCGTCGAGCATCTGCTCGGTGAGTTGGGTGGGCTGATGGTCGCTGATGTCGACGCCGACTTCGGCCAATGCCTGCACCGATTGTTGGTTGACTGCACCCTTGGCGTGGGTGCCCGCCGAGGTCACGCGGATGTGCGGGCCGGCGATCTGCCGCATGAGCCCGGCGGCCATCACCGACTTGCCGGCGTTACTGACGCAGACGAACAACACGGATCTGTCGGCCATATCGGTGTTTTCCTTGGGTTTTCGCGATTAGCGGGTGATGGGCACGTTCAGATCGGTCAGGAGTCGGTGGATGCGTTCTTCGATGTCGTCGCGGATCGGGCGGACCGCGTCGAGGCCTTGGCCGGCGGGGTCGGGGAGTTCCCAGTTTTCGTAGCGTTTTCCGGGGAAGATGGGGCAGGCGTCGCCGCAGCCCATGGTGATGACGACGTCGGCGGCTTGCACGATTTCGTCGGTCCAGGGTTTGGGGTATTCGCCGGTGATGTCGATCCCGACTTCGTGCATGGCCTCGATGGCGGCGGGGTTGATCTCGTTGCCGGGTTCTGACCCTCCGGACCAGGCGATCGCGTTGTCGCCGGCCAGGTGGGTGAAGAAGCCGAGGGCCATCTGGGAGCGGCCGGCGTTGTGGGTGCATAGGAACAGGACGGTCGGTTTGCCGTCGCTGATCTTGCCTTCCACCCGGGCCAGGGCGTGGAGGCGCTGGCGGGCGAACCGTTCGGCCAGCAGCGGCAGGAAGTTGGGAATGGTGGCGCGGCCGGCGAACTGGTCGTAGGACGAGCAGAGGAACCGTTCGATGGTTTCGGTGCCGAAGGTGCCGTCGAACTCGCCGTGCAGACGGCTCGCCGCGGTTTTCAGGGCGAGTTGTTGGTCGATGGAGAGGTCGTGGCGCAGTTGGTGGGTGACGGGGCTGTCAGTCATCGGCTGGTTCCGTTCTCGTCGTCGAGCCGGTGGGCAGGTGTTGGGAGGTGTGGTGGCTGAACCGATTACGTAGCGCCAGCGAGACGTAGACCAATCCGACCAGGACCGGGACTTCGATGAGCGGGCCGACGACCCCGGCCAGCGCTTGGCCGGAGGTGGCGCCGTAGGTGGCGATCGCCACGGCGATGGCCAGTTCGAAGTTGTTGCCGGCGGCGGTGAACGCCAGGGTGGTGGTGCGCTCATAACCCAGATCCAACAGCGTGCCGAGCAGGTAGCCCCCGCCCCACATGACGGCGAAGTACGCCAACAGAGGTAGGGCGATGCGGGCGACGTCCCAGGGTTGGTGGGTGATCTGATCGCCTTGCAGGGCAAAGAGAATCACGATGGTGAACAGCAGACCGTAGAGGGCCCATGGGCCGATCGTCGGTAGGAACTTGGCCTCATACCAGTCGCGGCCCTTGGTTTTCTCGCCGATGCGGCGGGACAGGTAGCCGGCCAATAGCGGGATGCCGAGGAAGATGAGTACGGATTTGGCGATCTGCCACGGTGAGGTGTCGATGGTGGTTTGTTCCAGGCCGAGCCAGCCGGGCAACACCGACAAGTAGAACCAGCCCAGCACGGCGAACATGATGACTTGGAAGATCGAGTTGAGCGCGACGAGGACGGCGGCGGCTTCGCGGTCTCCGCAGGCCAGGTCGTTCCAGATGATGACCATGGCGATGCAGCGGGCCAGTCCGACGATGATCAGGCCGGTGCGGTATTCGGGCAGGTCGGGCAGTAGCAGCCAGGCGAGTGCGAACATCAGCGCGGGTCCGAGCACCCAGTTCAGGACCAGTGAGGAGAGCAGGAGTTTGCGGTCGCCGGTGACGGTGTCGAGGCGGTCGTAGCGGACTTTCGCCAGCACCGGATACATCATGATCAACAGGCCCAGGGCGATCGGCAGCGAAATCCCGTCGATCTGAACCTTTTCCAGAGCGGTGTTCAGGCCGGGGATCCAGCGGCCCAGCAGCAGCCCTGCGACCATGGCCGCGCCGATCCATAAGGGCAGGAACCGGTCGAGGGTGGAGAGCTTGCCGACGACCGCTGGAGGGGATGTGGTGGTGTCGGTCATGCCGATACTCCCGCCACGGTGTGGGCGGTGGTCGCGCCGAGGAGCACGGCCAGGCTGGCCAGCGCTTCGGGCACCACGGCGTAATACACCCACGACGCCCGGCGCTGCGAGGTCAGCAATCCAGCGTCCCGCAGCACTTTGAGGTGATGGCTGATGGTCGGCTGGGAGACTTCCAGCCCGGGTGAGATGTCACAGACGCAGGCCTCGCCGCCGGCGTGGCTGGCGATCGCCGAGAACAGCTGCAGCCGCACCGGATCGGCCAGCGCCTTGAGCTTGACCGCCATATCCGCCGCCACCGCCGCCGATATGGGTTCGTGCAGCAGGGCGCCCGGAGGGCAACACACTTGATCGGCCAACATCTCCCGGGACTTCGACATACATCGATATTGACAGCTATCGAATCAGATGGCAAATGAACGTCAGGTGAAGATGAGCTGGGCCGCGTGGAAGTCGAAATGGCGCCCTGGGTAGCGGTAGACGTCTTCGAGCGTCATGTAATCGGAGAAGAACGGATCCCATCCCGGCGGGAAGTGCATGCCGCGGCGCAGGGAGTCGTCGGTTTCTCGGGCGAGTCGTTGTTGCAGCGCGGCGATGACCCGGTCGAGTTTGGCGCCCATCCTGACCCGGTTGTAAACCAGGGCGGCGGCACACGATCCGTAGTAGTTGACGTGATGAAACGGCGTGGTCGCGGCGTTGAGCACCCGGGCGTAGGTGACGCTGACGCGGTCAGGCAGTCGGCCCATCACCCGCACCAGGGGCAGCAGTCGCTGCACGACCATGTAGCCGAACACCATGTGGAACAGCAATTGCTCGTTGGTCCAACGGGTTCCGCGCGTCGGGGCGCCCCAGTCGTCGGGACCGGCGGCCGCCAGTAGCTGGTGAAACGTGACACGCGCGCGCTCCAGATCGGCAGCGATGGCGTCGCGGTCCATGCCCCGATCATGCGCCTACCGCGGCCCGTGTGGCCACGGCCGCGGCAGGTCGCGAACGGTCGGCTAGCAGCAGGATGCTGCGGCTTGATCTGACTCCTTGGATGCGCCGCCGCAGCACACATCACCGTCACCCTCACTGGATTCGTCGAGGTGCTGTGGGCTGGCGCCGAATGTGTCGGAGTCGGCCAGCACGGTGTAGACCTCCCATTTCTCCCCGGCCGGGCCGGTCACCCAGACCTTGTCCTGGGTGGCGAAGCAACAGGTGGTGCCGATCTCCTCGTCGGTGAACAGCCCCTCGCCGGTCAGCCGGGCGATCTCGGCATGGACGGCTTCCCTGGACTCCACCTCGACGCCGAGGTGGTTGATGGTGCCGCCCTTACCGGGGTTTTCCAGCAGCACCAGCTTCAGCGGCGGCTCGGTGACGGCGAAGTTGGCATAGCCCGGCTTCACCTTCGCCGGAGTGGTGTTGAACAGCTTGGAGTAGAACGTGATCGCCTCATCGAGATCATCAACATTGAGGGCGAGTTGAACACGGGACATAATCCGCCTCCTCTAGGGCTGAGACATATATCGAATTGACGCGTCGACCTCAGGATGCCACCTTTTTGATATATGTCAAGATTGGTGGCAGGATGGGGTCATGCCCAAAGCGCTGCCCGTGATCGACATGTCCGCGCCGGTATGCTGCGCCCCGGTAGCCGCGGGCCCGATCAGCGACGACGACGCCCTGGCGGTGGCGATGCGCCTGAAGGCGCTCGCCGACCCGATGCGGGTCAAAATCATGTCTCTACTGTTCAGTTCGCGCCCCGGCGAGGAGACCAGCGGGGAACTGGCCGGGGCGCTCGACTTGAGCGAATCCACCGTCAGCCACCACCTGGGCCAACTCCGCAAAGCCGGGCTGGTGATCTCCGACCGTCGCGGCATGAACGTCTTTCACCGCGTCAAACCCGAAGCGCTCCAAGCACTCTGCGTGGTGCTCGACCCCGACTGCTGCACTTAGCCGACAGGTGAGCTGGACACCGTCGCCGCGCGCGCGGGTCAGCTGGGATGCTCCGGAATGACCGCCCCACGGTGAGATGATCAGGTGATCTGTTCGTGAAGGGTGTCGAGTTGGCCGTAGAGCAGCTCGATCGTTGATTGTTGTTCTGCCACGGTGGCTTTGAGTGCGGCGATCTCTTTGTCTTTGGCGGCGAGCCGGTGGCGCAGCGCAGCGTCGATGCTGGTTTCGCGGCCGGCCGGTGCTGGCTGGCGGGCGGCGGGGCGGTCGCGGTACTGCTTGATGAGGGCCACCAGGTCGTCGTGTTTGTAGATGGTCTTGCGGGACACCTTGGCGCGGCGGGACACGGTGGAGAAGTTGATGTCGGCGTTGGTCTTGCGCAGGTAGGCGATCGCTTTTTCGACGGCACGCCGCTTCTCATCGCTGCGGCCGTCGCGGTATTCGGCCAGCGCATTCAGTGCTTTCTGGGTGGGTGGCGGCGGCTTGGGGCGACTCATCGCGGCGTGTCCGGGTCAGCCTTGCGCAACACTGATTCGTGGCTTCCGCGGGCAGCAGTCTGCATCGTGGGTGCCCGGTTGGCGGTACCCGCACCGGCGACGCTGTTTGCGCCGTCATCGGTCACGTCGTCGCGGTGGAGCCGGTCGAGGATGGCGTCCAGGGAGGCGATTTCGCGTCGACGCTCATGGATCCACACGTTGTCGTCGGTGAGCTCGCGCCCGGTGCGGGCACGGTACTGTTCGCGGCGGACGTCGATCAGTTTCAGGGTCCTGGCGCGTTGGTCGACCAGTTCGTCGAGGTGGGTGGCGTCGGTGGCGAAATGCCCGCATGACAAGCAGGCGTTGCCTTTGTCGCAGGTGGCTACCGGTGGCAGCAGGCATACCCCGTTGGGCAGCACCCGGTCGGTGCGGGCCGAGAGCTGGGTCATGTCGTAGATGTCGGACGGGCTGATGGTGATATCGGTGCCATGGGCGCCGATCTTTTTGTGCCGCAGGAACTCCGCTTCGGCGGTCGCTTGCAGGGTGGCGGCATAGCGCAGGGTCATCGCCGGGGAGGCGTGTCCGAGATAGCGCTGCACCACATGGATCGGGACGCCGTCGTTGAGCAGCTCGGTGGCCCGGGTGTGGCGCAGCCGGTGGGTCTGGGAGAACCGCAGCGGGTGGCCGGCGGTGTCGGTGAGACCGTGGATGTTGTCGAGCCGATTGAGGATCCGGCTGTAGGAGTCATAGCTGCGTGGTCGTTGGCCCTGGTGCTGGTAGCGCACCCCGAGGAACAGGTACTTCGTCTCCAAATCCGGGTAACGCCGCCGGATCCAGTCTTGCTGTTCGCTGATCACGTTGACCACGGCCTGCTCGACCAGAATGGTGGGCACCACCCCGTCGACTTTGGTCTGCTGGTAACGCAGTTTGGCCACGAACCCATCGGGAACGTCGGTGGCTCCCGCGGGGCGGTCATGCCCCGGGATCGGCTGCAGCGGGTCGAAATCGAGCATCAGAATCTCCGAGGCCCGGCGCCCGGTCAACGCTTGCAGCAGCCAGATCCGGGCCGCTTGCGGATCGCCGAGACCAGCCACGACCGAGATGGTGGAATCGGGATGGGTGATGACCACCGGTTTGCCCGCATCGGCGGCCAGCACGTCGAGATAGCACAGCATCCGCTGCAGCTCGGCGGTCGAAAACCAGGTCAGCTCCCGGCCGCCGGTAGGGCGTCGGCTGCGAAACGCCGCACCCCACAACCGGGTATGGGTGTCGGTCAACCGGCTCCAGCGAGGATCTCCGGTCGCTGCCGCGGCTTCCTCGGCATGGTCCACCATGAACGTGTAGAACATCTGAATCTTGGACTGGACGACCGCGATCGTCGCCGCCGACAGCGGACGCTCCGGTTTGGCCCGCGCGGCAGGTGATTTGAGGTATTCGGTGAACTCGGTGAACACCAGCCGCAGCGCCGCCCGGTCGGTGCTGATCACCGGATCATCGATCCCGCGTTCGACCAAGAATGGACCCAGATGGCGGGTGATGCCGCGGGTGCGGCCGATCACCGACGACCAGCGCAGCAGTTCAGCCGTCAAACAGGTGCGCAGCCAGAACCGCACCCCTTCACGCAGCCAGACCGGTTCGATCCCTCCGAGGCGGGCAACCTGGTCATGGCAGGGTTCGTGCTCACGCTGCGGGATGCGGGGATCAGCGTCCAGATCCCAGATGTCATGAGCCCACCATGGCCGGTCGGTGCAGCGGACCGACACGTACAGGTGCAGGTGCTCGATGAAACTGGCCACGTTGCGCCGAAACCCGGCCGAGGGCAGCCGACCGGTGCGGCGCTCGAACTCGCGTACCCCGTGACGCACGATGGCCTCGGCGCTCAGATCAGCGACACTGACCGGGTAACGCCGGTGCCGTTGGTGGTAGTCGGCGGCGGCGATGCTCAGTGCACCGCTGGTCCATTTCAGCAGCGACGGTTCGATCTTGCGACGTTCTTCGTGTCCACACAGCCACACCCACCACGCGAGCTCCTCGCACAACCGTTGCGGCACACCCTGCGGGGTGAAGTCGTGGCCGTCCGGGGTGGGCCGGTAGCGCGGGTTGCGCTGAAAGACCGTGTTGGCCGGGCCGGTATCCAGGTGATAGACCAGCCTGCGCCACTGCGGCGGCACTTGTTGCCACTGCTGTGTCCACCGATCCCCGGCGGCACCGCGCGTCGGTGGGGTATGCGCTGGTGCAGGACTGTCATTGCCCGTCACGGTTCACCTTCCACCCAGCGACATAGTTCTTCCATTCGGCCAGCGTGCGCATCTCGGCGTCGGCGGTCACCCACCCGTAGGTCGACAACGTGGTCTGCACGTCGGCGTGACCGAGACGACGCATCACCACATGCACATCCACCCCAGCCAGCAACAACGCGGTGGCGTGGGTGTGGCGCAGCCAGTGCGGCGTCCACTGCTCAGGCAGCACGCCGGTTCGGCGCGCGGTGATCAGATCCACCTTGTCGTAGATGGTTTCCGGTCGCAGCGGGGCATAGCGCACGCCTCGCACCAGGTTGACAAACACGAAACACGACGCCAGATCGCCGACCGTGACATCCGCGCCGGCGGCCACCAACTGCCACACGTACTCGGTGTAGAGGGCGACCAGATCGTCGCCGATGTAAATCCGGCGCGGGCCCGATTTCGCGCGCACCCCGTGCGGATGATCATCACGGCCCGCCACCATCACCGATGGGGTACCGCCACCGGCAATATCAAAATCACTGTGGCGCAACGACAACGCCTCACCGAGCCGCATCCCGGTTTCGGCCAACACCGCGAAGAACAACCGGTCACGCAGCCCCGCCCCGCCGCCCGACCATTCACCCGAGACCGTCTGGACACTGCACGCATCCAAGATGGCGTTGACCTGCACCGGCAGCAGCACCGGTGTTTCGGCGCGCTGCAGGCCGCGGAGCCGGTGAATCGGCCCGTCCTGCTCGCGTTTCGGGCCGACCCCGGCCAGAAACGGTGCATAGCGGCCCCGCCGGGACGTACGAGCATGACTGGCGTACAACCGCCGGTAGGGGCGCACCAGGTCATGGGCATTGGCGAAATACCGGTACATCGACAACACCGCCGCACTGCGCGGCAGCAGCGAGGATTCGGCCAATCTCTGCTCCGGTTCACCGATACGGGCCACCCCAGGCAGATCCCCGGTGCGCAGATAAGCCAGGAACTGGCCAAACAGACTGGTGGGGAAGTCATCCCACGCGGTACCGGTACCCTCCAGCACCGTCCACCACGCCGCCAGCCCATAGGCATAGGCGCGCAGCGTGTTCGGTGAGCCCCCTTGGTTGCGCAGAAACGTCAGGTACTCGCGCGCCGGGGCCACGGGCAGCTTGTCGACGCCGACCACCGTGTAGGTGGGTGGCCGGTCCTCAAAGCGCACCCGCTGCACCTGTGCCACCGTCAGCCGCACCCCACCACATTCACGATGGCCTGCCCTTACGGAAATCGTCCAACCGGATCACCTGGGAGCCGCCATCGGCCGGTGGGGCCGCGGTGCGGCCATGGCCGACACTGGCCGCGACCGGATTATGCTCGGCCGCCGGCGCCGGCCGCTGCGTGGCCAAAAACCAATCCAGCACATCAGCGGGATAGATCATCGAATCCCGGGCGCTCAGCATCCGCACCGACGCGCCGCCGTAGCAGCGCTCCACCCACTTACGCAGCAGCCGGGGCCGCTCCGGGACGCGGTCAGCCCACCCCGGTTCCGTCATACCCCACGTGTGCCCGGTATCCGGGTTGATCCGTGAATGCAGCTGGGTGGTCAACATTTTCGCCCGATCCGGCGCGATCAGCCCCGAATCCCGCAGATGCATGATCAACGACCCCAACGACAGACCCCACTTGGCTTTGAGCGGACGCAGATTCAACAGCGACATCACCCGCGGCAACTCACCGGCGATGACCCCTGCCGGGGCCAACAACTCGGTCGCGAACCGGTTTGCCTCCAACTCGTCGGCGGCACTGACCGAGCAATAGGCGTGACTGTGCAACACCAAATGACCGAGCTCATGGGCGACCGTGAACCGGGTCCGCTCCCACGAGTCGCTATCCCTCAACACCAGCAGCGGCCGGTCCCGTAACCGGCCCACCCAACTCGAATACCCCAAATGCCGCTCATCACGAGAACGCCCACCGGTAGCGGCGAATTCGCTTTCCCATTCACCGGCGACCCGGCGCCGGACAATCACCGGAGCACCCAGCCGCTCGGCCTCATACATCAAATCGTCAAGCGGCTCATCGGGTTCCAGTCCCATCGCCTCACGCAGACGTGCTGCGGCCACCGTGATCGAACTGTGTGCCAGCTCATCGGGACTGACCGTCGGAACCTTCACCGGAGGCAGCTTCGACCGGCCATCGAGCTCACCGAGAAAATCGCCTGCCAACGACGCGAACGTCGCCAGAAACTCCTGCTCACCCAACGTCATTGACTTCGGCGCCCGAAACAGCAACTCGTTCGCGGTGATCCGTGTCCGCGGCTCCGAGCTGAAAAACGCTGCAGGAAACCGGAACAACCCCGCCAGCAACGCAACATCGCCGTCGTCGAGCCGCACCGTCAGCGACTTCTCAATCTGGGACTGCCGTGACGTACTCCAGCCTGTGGCTTCCACCACCGACCGTGCCGTCATCCGCCTCAACAACCGGGCCTGCCGGACCCGTGCACCAAAAACCTCAATCATCGTGCGCTCAATTCAACGTCACCGGGTTGGGAAACCCACATGCACCCAACACTGTGCACGATGGCTACGACGATTTCGGCGGACCGTCCTCCTCGTCCTGATCGCTCGCAGCGTCCTCGTCGACCTCGGCGAAGTCGTCGTCGCGGCGCCGTGTCCCGAAAGTCCCCGGTCCCGCGCCCTCCCGACGGCTCCCGCCGAGACCAACATTGAATGAGCGGTCCTCCATGATCGGCGGCGGCAACGGTGTCCGACCGTAAAGAACCTCCACATTGTCGAGGAGTAGTCCCGCCGCGAGGACCGCGCCGCCGAAAAACCCGCGACCGTCCGGCCACCACAACAGGTATTCCCGATACTTCTGCGGCTCGGGAATACCCTCTTCGCCACCGATCGGGTGACCCAGCACCTCCTCGATGCTGTACTGCTCCCCACCCGGCACAAACGGCACAGTCTCGATCAGCTGACCAGTCCGCCGATTGCGCGGATGCTTGCGCACATAAATCCGCGAGCCCTTCCCGTCGAGCAGAAGAACTCCCATCCCGTTGCCCGCCTTGACTTTTAGAGTCGAATCGGGAGTCTCCCGCCGTAACCGCGATAGCAGAAACGTTTCCAACACCGAGCACGACACCGTGATCGGTCGCACATTGCTGCCCTGATCGACAAAACGATCTGGGACTTCCGGATGCCGCGCAGCCAGATCCCCATGCGCCTCGCCCAAAACCTGAGCATGCTGCCGGACGAGTTCCTCCACCAACTGCTGAGGATCGTCGTGTAGTTCCATGGGGTAAACATTTACCCCGGTATCCCACACTCAACCTCGCGCCACGCCGCTGCCGGTCGGCAAAATTTTGGCTGCTCATACCTAATAGGTTACATGTATGCGTGGATAAAACTGCACTTCAACACACCTTTAAGGCGTGTTTTGAGAATTTAACGCCTGATAACGCCGCAACCGCAGCGCAGCACCGGCAGCGCGCACTTGTTCCTGGTGTTCGGCGGATTCGCACTGGCCCTTCTGGTCGGCGGCCTCGTCACGGCCTACCTGACGTTCAGCGATACCGACGCGGCAGACCCCGATACCGATACCCACACGGTCACCGACAGCCAGTCGACGACCATCCGGCAGACCACGATCAACGGCGTGCCCCTGCCCGGATCCGTTGCACCGACCGAAGTTCCGGCGGGAGAGACGGTGATCGTCTCGGGGATCAACGAGCACAGGACTGTCGAATGCCGGGACAACACCGTGATCGTCAGCGGCATCCAGAACGAGCTGGAGATCACCGGCCACTGCATCGCCGTGACCGTGTCGGGCGTCGAGAACGTCATCACCGTCGAATCCGTCGAGACCATCGGGGTATCCGGATTCGACAACCGGGTCACCTACCGCGCAGGCGAACCCGACGTGAGCAAATCAGGTCAGTCCAACGTGGTCGAGCAGGGCTGACCGGATTCGGCCACGGGCTCCGGGCACCCGAGGAACTCGCACAACAGCGCGACCAGTGGAGCCGGATTGTCTTCGGGAACCCAGGCATAGGAGTCGTCGACGTATTCCAGCGTGGCCCGGGGTAGCGTCCGGGCCAGCCGGGCCGCCCCCTCGGCGGGGAAGTACCGCTCCTCCCGCGGCCAGACCACCAGGGCAGGCCGGTCGTAGTTGGCCAGCCGGGGTGAGTACTCCGCCAGGTACGCCGGCGACAACCCGCCCAGGAAGCGTTGGAAATCCTTACGCACCAACGGATCACTGCGCAGCGGCCGGAGATACTCCGCCATGATGTCGGCCGGGATGGGGCGTTTGGTCGCGCCGCCATAGGTGATCCGGAGCCGTTGCACGGGCTTCAGCCCGATGGCCTTCGACTGCACCAGCCCGGCCCCGGGTAGCGAGGCCAGCCGGGACAGCACCTTGACCGGCCACGGATCGGAGTCGAACGCGTTGGTCGCGACGAGCACCAGCGCCTCGACCCGCCGCGGGTAGCATGCGGCGACCACCTGGGCGATGTCGCCGCCATAGCCGTTGCCGACCAGGACCGCCTCCTCGATGCCGAGCGCGTCGAGCAGATCGATGACGGTCCGGGCCAGACCGGGCAGGCTGAGATCGGCGTCCGGGACCGCCGGGGTGTGTGATCCCAGGGCAAGATCTGGTGCGATACAGCGGATCTGGTCACCGAACCGGGCGTCGAGGCCGTCGACCACATGACGCCAGACCAGCCCGTTGGCCACCAGGCCGTGCAGTAGCACGACGGGCCGGCCGTTGCCGTGTTCACGTACCCCGACCCAGCCGCTGGGCAGCTGGACCATCCGCCGGGAGCTGAGCATGTTCATGTTCGTCCTCTCGCCGTGAGCTTCGGGACATAAATCAATACAGACTGTATGGAAACACATGAACCGCCGAACAGCAATACATACAGCTTGTTAAAATTCCCTGATGAGCGATGACCCCCGCGACGGCCGCGAACAGCGCAGTGAGGCGACCCGGTCCGCGCTGGTCGCCGCGGCCCGCTCACTGTTCGTCGAACGCGGCTATGCAGCCGTTTCCACGGGCGACATCGCGCGCGTCGCCGCCGTCACCCGCAACGCGCTGTACTACCACTTCCCCACCAAGGAGGCGGTGTTCCGGGCGGTCTACGAGAACGTGGAAGGCGAACTGGCCGAGCGGGTTCTGCCGGCAGCCCTGGCCCACGACACCAGCCGAGCGCAGCTCGAGGCCGGGATCGAAGAATTCCTGGACGGCTGCCTCGACCCCACCGTCGCCCGCATCAGTGTGCTGCAGGCGCCGGCGGCACTGGGATTCGCGCAGATGCGCGAGATCGACAATCGCAACTACCTCGGCGCCCTGCGCGACGGCATCCGCAGCGCCATCGACGCCGGGGAACTCCCAGACCTTCCCGCGGACACCCTCGCGTCGATGATCATCGGGGCGCTGGACGAGGCGGCCCTGCTGATCGCGACCGCCGACGACCCGGCCGCGGCCCGCCACGACGCCGGCCTGGTGGCACAAGCCCTGGTCGACGGGCTCTTCGTGGGCTGAGCTACAGCACCTTCGACAGAAACTCTTGCAGCCGAGGATGTTTGGGGCTGTCGAACACCTCGGACGGGGTGTCGTCCTCGACGATGTTGCCGTCAGCCATGAAGATCACGCGGGAGGCCACCTCGCGGGCGAACCCCATCTCGTGAGTGACCACCACCATCGTCATGCCGCCCTCGGCCAGGTCGCGCAGCACCTGCAGCACATCGCCGACCATCTCCGGGTCCAGCGCGCTGGTGGCCTCGTCGAACAACATGATCGACGGGTTCATCGCCAGCGCCCGCGCGATCGCGACACGCTGCTTCTGCCCGCCGGACAGCGTCGCCGGTTTGACATTGGCCTTCTCCGCCAGGCCCACCTGGGTCAGCAACTCCATCGCCCGCTTCTCGGCGGCGGCCTTGTCCATCTTCTTGGTCAGCAGCGGCGCCAGCGTCACATTGTCGATCACCGTCATGTGCGGGAACAGGTTGAAGTGCTGGAACACCATGCCGATGTGCTGACGAACCTTGTCCAGGTTCACTTTTCGGTCGGTGAGGTCGAATCCGTCGACGGTGACCTTGCCCGCGGTGATGTCCTCAAGCTTGTTGAGGCACCGCAGGAAGGTGGACTTGCCCGACCCTGACGGTCCGATGACGCAGACCACCTCGCCCTTGCTGACCGTGGTGTCGATGCCATCGAGAACCACCAGGTCGCCGAATGACTTCTTGAGGCCCTCGATGCGGATCTTGACGGTGCCCTCGGGCTCGGCGGCCGCGGCTTCCGGTACCAGCTGGGTCATTTCACCATCCTTTTCTCGAGCCGGTCGGAGAGTTTCGTCAGAGCCATGATGACGATGAAGTAGATGATGCCGATGATCAGCCACATGGTGAACGACTGGTAGTTGCGGGCGATGATCAGGCGTCCGGTCTGGGTCAGCTCGGCGATGCCGATCACCGACAGGATCGACGTGTCCTTGAGGGTGATCACGAACTGGTTGACGTAGGACGGGATCATGGTGCGGACCGCCTGCGGCAGAATGACTTTGCGCATCGTCGGCAGGTATCCGATACCGAGGCTGCGGGCCGCCTCCATCTGTCCCTTGTCCACAGCCTGGATTCCGCCGCGCACGATCTCGGTCATATAGGCCCCGGCGTTGAGCGAGAGCGTGATGATGCCCGCGGTCAGCGCCGTCATCTGGAATCCCAGCGCGGTCGGTATGCCGAAGTAGATGAAGAAGGCCTGCACCAGAAGTGGTGTGCCGCGGAAGATATCGACGTAGGTGGTGCCGATGGCCCGCAGCACTATCGACCGTGACACCCGGAAGAGACCGAAGATGATGCCGAGCACCAGCGCGATGGCGATGGACACCACCGTGAGGATGAGCGTCATCTTCAGGCCGGCCATCAGGAACGGGAAGGTGCTCTTGATCAATCCGAAGAACGAGTTGTCGGCCTCCGAGGCGCCCTCGCCGAGGTACTTCTCGACGATCTCGTCGTAACGGCCGGAATCCTTGAGCTCCTTGAGACCCGCGTTGAACTTGCTCAGCAGTTCGGCATTGCGGCCCTTGTTCACCGCGAAGCCGTAGCTGGAGCCCTTCTCCTTCGGCGTCACGGTCTTGAACCCGTTGCCCTGTTGGATGCCGTAGGCGAGCACCGGGTAGTCCTCGAAGACGGCCACGGAGTTACCCGTCTTCACTTCCTCGAACATCGACGCGGAATCGGCGAACGAGACGATCTGGAAGCCGTACTTGCCCTTGATCGACTCGGCGAACTCGGCGCCCTGGGTGCCGTTCTTGACCGCGACCCGCTTGCCCTTGAGGTCGGCGTAGGACTTGATGTCCTCGTTGCCGGCAAGCACCGCCATCTGCACGCCGGATTCGAAATACGGATCGGAGAAGTCGAAGACCTTCTTGCGTTCATCGGTGATCGACATGCCGGCGATCACCCCGTCGGCCTGATTGGCCTGAACCGCCTGGAGCGCGGCGTCGAAGCCCAGCGGTTTGATCGTGATGTTGAACTTCTGGTTCGCCGCGATCTCGTTGATGAGATCGATGTCGATGCCGACGAATTTCCCATCCACGTCCTGGAATTCGAACGGGGCGAACGTGATGTCGGTGGCGACGATATAGGTCTCACCTTCGGCGGCGGCGCGCGCCGGGGCCAGCATCGCGGCCCCGAACAGCCCGACCAGCAACGCCACGACGGCGGCCATCAGCCGTTGCGGGGACCGGAGTACTCCGGCGATGCCCTCGCCCGACGCGGTTTCGGCTCTCATCGTCCAGTCTCCTATCCAGGTGTGAAACGACGAGTCCTCACGCTATCGTCGCGACCGCGATTAGGGCGGGATTTCCGGGGGTACGGCGCAGGCCACCGGCTTAGCATCGCTATATGGCCGAGCCCCTGAAGACGCCGCGGGAGCTGTTCGGGGACAAGTCACGGATCAAGTCACGTTCGTTCGGCAAGCGCAACGACGGCGTGGTGTTCAATGCATCCGGGGTGGTCCAGGTCGCGCCGGAACGGTTCGTCTTCATCGACAATCACGAGCCCACAGCGGTTTTCGAGCTCACTCTGGATCCGGACAACGACGAGCTGAAACAGATCCGACGGCGCGACCTGGTGGGCGTGACGGAGCGGCAACTCGGTGATCCCGAGGGCTTGACCCGCGTCGACACCGACGGCCGGACCTACCTCGTCGCGACATCCTCGTTGTCCGTGTCGGCTTCGCGGGTCAACGACGGGCTGGTCCGCATCCGCTACGCCGATTCCGGTGACCTGCGGGCCGAACCGATGGCGGGGTTCCGGTCCTGGCTGCTGGCGCACGAGCCCACCCTGGCCGCAGCAGCGGCATCCGAACCCGATGACGGCGGAGTCAATATCGAAGGTGTGGCGTGGGATCCGGGCGCCCGGGCGCTGCTGTTCGGGGTGCGCGGGCCTGCCGAGCCCGGTCAGGTGACGATCGTCGAGGTTCCCGCGGCCGCGAGCGGCCTATGGAGCACGGCCGCCGGCACCGCCGCATGGACCACGGCGGCCCTCGGCACCCCGGTCACCCGGACCCTGCGGGTGCCCCACTCGGCAGCGCTGCAGGGCATCCGCGACATCTCCTACGACGAGCGTTCCGGCCAGTTCCTGATCCTGCTCGGCAAGTCGTTGAGCAGGAAGGCCGAGCCGTTCGCGCTGTGCACCTGGACGCGCGGCGCCGAGGCACTGCGGGTCACCGGGGCACGCTTTGACGAGTCGATGAAGCCGGAGGGCTGCACCGCCTTCTACCGGGACGGCAAGCGACGGATCCTCATCGTCGACGACCGCGGCGGCTACGCGGTGACCGGAGGTTGAACCCTCAGTAGAAGCAGATCCGCGAGCCGAGCGGCTCCTGATGGACCCGGGCCCGACCACCCGGGGTGAGGTCCATGCCGTAGGTGGCGTGCAGGTTCGTCCGCGCGCTCACCAGCCGGAGGTAGCCGCTGTAGGCGAAGTCGGCCGGTGCCGACGCCGACGGGACGACCGCGAACTCCTCGGCATGGTCGCCGTTGGCCGGCGCGCAGGTGTAGAGGTACTTGTGTCCCTGGTCCGTGGTCAGGCTGTCACTGGCGTGCAACACGCGGCCGGAGGCTTGGCTGGTCAGCGATTTCCGCCCACCGCCTGCGTCGGTGATCCGCCACAGATCGGCCGGATCGTTGTCGTCCTTCAGCGGCCAGTGGTAGACCTCGAAGTTCTCCCCTACGGCCGCCCCCGGCGGGATGGTCTCGCTGTTGCTGGCGTGCAGCGCGGCGCCGGCCTCCTCGCTCAGCAGGTAGACGGTGGCGTTGTCTGGGATCCCGGTCAGCGCGTAGGCCGCTGATTCGGCCAGCCGCAGCTGTTGACGCACAGTGGCGACCTGAGCGGCGGCACCGGGTACACCGAGATCGGCCGCCACGCTCTCAAGCTGGTCCAGCAGTGGTTTGAGCACCGTCTGCTGGGACTGCCGGCTGAAGATCGTGTCGCGAAAGGTGCGGATCTGATCGAACAACTGCTCGCGCCGGGCCGCGTCGTCCCGCACCAGCTGCGCGAGTACCGCGGCGCCACCCAGCTTGAACCGGTGGTCGGTCCGCAACGTCTGGTCGATGCCCCACGGGATCAGCTTGAACTTGATGTCGCCGAGCCCGGGTGCCTCGACTGCCGTGACGTCGTTGTAGGCGTAGGTGTTGTTGGTGTTGTTCGAGTAGCCGTCCCAGTGTTTGAGAAAGAACTCCATGGCATACAGCCGGATGAACTGCTCGACATCGAACACCTCTGCGGCCCCGTCGATCCCGTGGTCGGCGATGTGGCGGATGGCGAGCTTCAGGTCTGCCTTGTTGTCGAACGCCGACAGGTCCTCGGTGGCGATGAGGCGCAGTCGGTCTGCCACGAAATCATCCCTGTGTTCGATTTCGTACAGATTTCCTTTCATGTTGCCGAAGTTACGTTCGATGTACCGCTTCATGATCGGTTCGGCATTGACGTAGACGCCTGGCGCGTTGACCCCGGGAAAGCCTTGTCCGATCGGGGTGCCATTGACGAAGACGCGGACCAGGTTGCAGCGTGAGTGCGGCAGCCCCGCCATCCCGAGCAGGTGGTAGCCGAGCGGCTGGCGGACGTAGGACAGGTCCTGGATCGAGTTGTTCAGGGTCAGGTAACGCGATCCGAGCAGATCCTCGGCACGCTCCTCACTGGTATCGCTGAACTTGCCGAAATCCAGGTGAATGCACGGCTTTTCACTGTTGATCGAGCCGCAGAAGGATTTCTTCTTGACGCCGACATCGCTGAACTCGGCCCGTGCGGGGAACGCGGTCCCAGAGATCTCCACCGAGGCCGCCTTGCGCCAGGTGTAGCGCGAACCGCCGTCCCAGTCGAAGTTGCATATCCCGCCGTCGGGCTGTTCGGTGCGCACCGCATCCCAGTCCGCTTGCGCCATAGCGATTCTGACTGTGAGCACGTTGTCGATTGCATAGAGCGCGTCGAGCTTCTCCTGCTGTTGCGCGCTCATCGGATCTCCCCCATGTCAGCACCTCTCGCCGAATCCCTGACGATCAGTGTGCGCGACACACACACGAGTGGCCATCCAATTGCACTGCGCGGGAACAAGATAGTTGCGCAGGAAAGGTCCCGCTCCGCACGCCATCGGCCAGTGGCAAACTGCGTGTTGAGCTTTACAAATCGCCCAACCTGTCCACTTCACAGCCTCGGGAAGCCCGGCTGTAAAAGAACGTTCCGTCCGAAACGTCGCATATAGAGGTAGTGCACTACGCGTGAGGATGGACCGCCGGCGGCCGTACGTTTTCTTCATGAAAGCGCTGGAAAACACGGCGCTTGGTTCAGAGGAAGTTCGAAATGAGCATTTTTCATCCGGTTTCCGTCGACAAGCGCGAAGCCTCACAACAGACCGCATCGGATCGAGATTCACGCGAACCGGTGCTCATCACCGAACAGCAGGTGCTGTTCAGTACCGCGGCGGCAGCGGGTTCCCGAGGGGACCACAACGTCATGGCGATGGTGTCGCATGCGATGTCATCGGTGGCAGCACGCTGGCATGCGAGTACTGAGCGTCGGCATGCCCGCTACTACCCGTCGCGGTGCAGCTACCTGGAAAACAGCCTGATGGCTCGGGAGATGGACCGGCTCTGATCACCCCGCCCGGGTCAGCTCGCCAACGCGGCAGGCGTGACCACCTCGGAGTATCGCGATGCGTCGCCGGCGATCGACCTGCTGCGCCGTCCGTGGACGTCGACCGGGATATCGCCGGCCAGCGTGATCCGGCTGAGCCGGCGGAACTGGTCGTCGTAGTCGGCCACCGCGTAGTGCTGGGTGGCCCGGTTGTCCCAGATCGCCAGGTCGCCGGGTTCCCAGCTCCATCGAATGGTGTTCTCCAGCTTGATGACCCGGTTCTGGAGCAGCTGGAACAGCGTGGCCGATTCGGCGGCGCCGAGGCCGACGAACTGCTTGATGAAGTGGCCCAGCAGCAATACCCGCTTACCGGTCTCGGGATGGACGCGCACCACCGGATGCTCGGTCTCGTAGTACACGGACTCGAACTCTTCGCGGTACTGACGGTGGCCGTCGGCGAGTTCCTCGTGACGCCCGTCGTAATCGGCCGCATAGTCGTACTGGTTGGTGTGCACCGCCCACAGGTTCTCGACCAGCGCCCGCAGCGGCTCGGGCAGCAGGTCGTACGCCGCCTCGGTCGAGGCCCACGTCGTGGTGCCGCCGTAGTCCGGCAGTGTGATCGCCCGCAGCAACGAGGCCTTCGGGATGCGGTCGACGAACGTCACATCGGTGTGCCAGCTGTTGGCCTTGTCATACCGCGAGTCGATCGGCAGGATCCGGTCCCCCCGCGAGGTGACGGTCGGATGCGCTCCCGTCGGCGTGCCGAGCAACCGGGCGAAGGCCAGCTGCCCGTCGTCGTCGAGGTGGTTTTGGCCGCGGAAGAAGATGACCTTGTGCTCAAGGAGGGCATCGTTGATCGCGGACACCGTGGCCGCGTCGAGGTTGCCGTTGACGTCGATTCCGTCGACGCGGGCCCCGATGTGGGCACCGAGCTTCACTACACGCAGAGAGGACACCCCGTCACCATCGGCGACGGGGTGTGGCAGCACCACGGTTGCGCTCACTACGAGCGCAAAGACCTTCGAAGGTCAGTCGATACGGATGACGTAGGTGCCGTCGTCGTCACGCTCGATCTGACCGTCGAGGGCGTTGATCCACACCGGGGTGTCGCGTCGGGAACCGAGGAACGCACTCTGCACGGAACCCCCGGGCTGCAGGTCGACATTCCACTCGTCGTCCTGGGCGACGATGGTGAGGAGCTCCTCGCCATTGGCGCGTCGGATCGAGATCACCTGGCCGTTGGCGTCCAGGTCCTCCAGATCCGCGTCGTCGTCATCGAGGTACTCATCGAGCTCGGCGTCATCGAAGATCTCGGCGTCCGAACCTCTGACATCGTCATGCACGCCGACGACTGTACTCAGCATCACGTCCACCGATGCAGACCCCGGCGGATTGAACCGCTAACGTGCATCCGACGTTTACAGGCTGTTCGTCCGGGGAACAAGAAGTCCCGCTGTGGCGTTGGCGAGAAACATTGGTCTTGAACTTAGGAGGATCATTCATGGCTACCGATTACGACGCCCCTCGCGTCAAGGAGACCGACGAGCCCGCTGAGGAGTCGCTGGAACAGCTGGCCACGCGGCGCACCGCAGCCGACACGGCAGTCATCGACGAGGACGAGGTGGTCGATTCGTTCGACCTGCCCGACGCTGACATCTCCGGCGAGGAGCTGAGCGTTCGGGTCATCCCCAAGCAGGCTGACGAGTTCACCTGTTCCAGCTGCTTCCTGGTGCAGCACCGCAACCGGCTGGCCCTGCAGAAGGGCGAGCAGTTGCTCTGCGTCGAGTGCGTCTGACGCGACCGACGAATCAGACCCGACAGTCGTTGTTCTAACGGCAGCAGTTCGGGTCGAGCACGGTGCACAACGCGACGAGCGAGTCCCGGCGCGGGCGGTGGTAGACGTTCATACCGCGCCGTTCGGACTCCACCATTCCCGCTCGCCGCAACTGCGACAGATGGTGGCTGACCGTCGATTCGGCCAGGCCCACCGCGGCCGCCAGGTCACACCCGCAGACCTCTCCAGCCTCCGCACTGAACAACAGCGACACCAGCTTCACCCGCACCGGGTCGGCCAGCGCTTTCAGCCTTAAGGCGATCTCCAGCGCTCCATCGTCATCGATCGGACCCGCCGCCACTGGTGAGCAGCAGACCGGTTCTGAGGTGTCGACCACCGGCAACGCCTTGGGCATGCAACCATTCTGCCAGAGGATATTGACATACGTCGAAGAGGTGGCATCATCGATGCTGCCCGAATAGTTCGACATAAGTCGCAGAGGTTGGGAGCCTGACATGTCCCGCGCACAACTTGCCCTGAACGTCGATGATCTCGAAGAAGCCATCGCGTTCTACTCGAAGCTCTTCAATACGGCGCCGGCGAAGGTCAAGCCCGGCTATGCCAACTTCGCCATCGCCGCTCCCCCGCTCAAATTGGTGCTCATCGAAAATCCCGGGCACGGCGGGACACTCAACCATCTCGGCGTCGAGGTCGAGTCGAGTGACCAGGTGCACGCAGAGATCGCCCGTCTCACGGACGAAGGCCTGTTCACCGAGGAGGAGATCGGCACCACCTGTTGCTTCGCCACCCAGGACAAGGTGTGGGTGACCGGTCCCGCGGGCGAGAAGTGGGAGGTCTACACAGTTCTCGCCGATTCGGAATCCTTCGGCACCGACTCACCCGCACTCGATGGCACCGAATCCGGCGGCGCCTGCTGCACAGCGTGAACCAGGTTGCCCCCGCGCGGCTTTCCACGCTCGACCGGCTGCTACCGGTGTGGATCGCCGTGGCGATGGCCGTGGGCCTGCTGCTCGGAAAGCTCGTTCCAGGAGTCAACACCGCACTGAATCACGTTCAGATCGACGGCATCTCGCTGCCGATCGCACTGGGCCTGCTGATCATGATGTACCCGGTCCTGGCGAAGGTCCGCTACGACCGGCTCGACCGCGTGACCGGTGATCGCAAGCTGTTGATCAGCTCGCTGATCCTCAACTGGGTGCTGGGTCCCGCCCTGATGTTCGCGCTGGCCTGGCTCTTTCTGCCCGATCTGCCCGAGTACCGAACGGGTCTCATCATCGTCGGTCTGGCCCGTTGCATCGCCATGGTCATCATCTGGAACGACCTGGCCTGCGGCGACCGCGAGGCCGCCGCGGTACTGGTCGCCCTCAATTCGGTTTTTCAAGTGCTCATGTTCGCGGTGCTCGGCTGGTTCTACTTGTCGGTTCTGCCCGGCTGGCTCGGCCTGGAGCAAGCCCGCATCGACACATCACCATGGCAGATCGCCAAGTCGGTGATCATCTTCCTGGGTATTCCGCTGCTGGCCGGCTACCTGTCGCGCCGCATCGGTGAATCCGCGAAAGGCCGGGACTGGTACGAATCGACGTTCCTGCCCCGTATCGGCCCATGGGCCCTGTACGGACTGCTGTTCACCATCGTCGTGCTGTTCGCGCTCCAGGGCGACCAGATCGCCGGCCGTCCGTGGGACGTCGCACGCATCGCGCTGCCGCTGCTGGCCTACTTCGCGATCATGTGGGGTGGCGGATACGCACTGGGAGCGGTCCTGGGGCTGGGCTACGAGCGCACCACCACTCTCGCGTTCACAGCCGCGGGCAACAACTTCGAACTGGCCATCGCGGTGGCGATCGCGACGTACGGGGCGACCTCCGGCCAGGCTCTGGCAGGTGTGGTCGGCCCGCTCATCGAAGTGCCCGTACTCGTGGCACTGGTCTACGTGTCCCTGGGTCTGCGACGCCGGTTCGCCACCGTGGGTGACACCAAACCCGTGAGGATCAGGTGATGACCGAGCGGGACCGCCCCAGCGTGTTGTTCCTGTGCACGCACAACGCAGGCCGGTCCCAGATGGCGATGGGCTTCTTGGCCCACCTCGCAGGAGACCGGGCATCCGTGTTCTCGGGAGGCTCGGAACCTGCCGACACGGTCAACGCCGCGGCCGTGGCGGCGATGGCCGAAGTCGGTATCGACATCGCGCACGAACAACCTCGGCGATGGACCGACGAGGTCGTCGAGGCGGCCGACGTCGTCGTGACGATGGGCTGCGGGGACACCTGCCCGTACTTCCCCGGCAAGCGGTACGAGAACTGGGAGTTGGCCGATCCGGCCGGCCTAGGGGTCGAAGCGGTCCGGCCGATTCGCGACGACATCGAGCGGCGGGTTCGCGCTCTTCTCGAGGACCTCGGAATCAATCCCGTCGGCTGATCCTCGAGATGCCGACTCAGTCCTCGCCGCGCTCTGACTCCCCGCCGGCAGGCTTCGCGGCGGCAGCGCTCTCCTTCTTGCCCTGAGCCTTGCTGTCGGCGTGCTTGTTCAGGCCTCCGGTTACCCGGTCACTGAAGCTCTTGACGTCGGCACCTACCTGTTTCAGCGCGGCCTTGACCGCGGTGCGGCCGGCGACCTTCTTCTTCGAAACCGGTGAATCCTCCGGTTCGGCAGCCAGTTTGGCGGGCGCTTCCACGTCCGGTTGGGCCTCGGCGGTCACGTCGACCACGTCCGGCACGTCGACCACCGGGGCGTCGGGAACGTCGACGGTGACAGCCTTGAACGGCGCCCCGAGACTGATCGGCGCCGCGGCTGACAGACTGCGCAGCTGCGCGGCGTCGAAGGTGGGCGGCGGCGGCGGTGCGGTCGCCAGCGCGGTGGTGATCCCGAGCTGAGCGGCCTCGATGCCGTCGACGATCGACCTCGCCCCGTCCCCGAGGGAGACGAGGAAATTCTTCGTTCCGTCCACCGTGGCGTCGATGATGTTGCTCAGATCGAAGGTGAGCACGGCGGCGACCAGATTCTGCGTGCCCAGGATGAACGCGTTCACGGCACCGCTGCCGGCATCGAGGAACCCGTTGGCGACGTCGATGACCGCCTTGGGCCATGCGGCCTCCATCGCGGCCTGCACCACCAGATACTTCTGGTTGCGCCAGATCGCCGAATCCAGCAGCGGCTGCCCGACGGCGATCACCGAATCCCGCACCGCCTGGGTGAAAGTGTCGAATGCCCCGACGAAGTCGAGATCGAAAATCTGCTGGATGATCTCCACCGTGACGCCGGGGATCGCCAGCACCGACTGGCCCAGGCCGATCCCGGCCTTGCCCAGCCCCGCCAGGTAGACGGCCCAGTTCTCAGCCCAGTTGCGGATCGACTGCCGCACGATCGGCAAAGTCAGGATGTAGGGCAGCTCGAAGTCGGTGAGGTGGAAATCGGAGGCGATCGCCGGGGCCGCCGCCGGTACAGCGGGCGCCTGCCATGACGGCGTGATCGGGGACATCGCCACCGCGGTCGCGCCGACCATCGCCACTCCGGTGGCCAACCACGGGCGGACCGCAACGTCCATACACAGACCCCAATCCTGAGAATTACATGAGATTGACGGAACTGTAACCCGCCAAGTCCGGTCCGGCGCGCTAACCGCCGAACGGAGTCGCGGCGATCCGCGCCGGTACGCCATCGGCCTGGCCTACCGTGACATTCGTGACTGAAGCCGCCATTCGACAGCGCATCGCCGACGGTGTGGATGCGATCCGGGCGCGGGACCTCGACAGGCTCACGGCCCTCTACGCGCCCGACGTCGTGTCCTTCGACCTCGGCGCACCGCTGCGGTACGCGGGAGACGACAACAAGCGAAGGGCCTGGCAGGAAGTCTTCACCGCGTACACCGGACCGATCGGCTACGACGTACACGAGCTGACCGTCACCACCGAGGGCGACATCGCGTTCGTACACAGCCTCAATCACGTCCGCGGCACCCTGGCCAGCGGCCGCGACATCGACATGTGGCTGCGATGGACGGCATGTCTGCGGTGCGTCGACGGCGTCTGGCGCGTCTTTCACGACCACGTCTCGGTGCCCGCGGACCTTGAGTACGGCAAGGCAATCGTGAATCTCACGCCGTGATCCACCAGAACCGCCCACACCACGGCACATAGTTCCTATCCTCAGACCTGCAGACCCACAACGGCGTTGGGAGCGCAGATGACCGAGGGTGCGACGGCAGAGGCTCGACATATCGAGCACAGCTACCACTTCGATCGGCACACCCCGCAGTATCGCGACCAGTTCGAGCCGATCACCTCGGAGATGCTGGGCACCTGCCCGCTGGCCTGGACCGACACCTACGGCGGGCACTGGGTGGCCGCCGGCAGCAGCGAAGTCTTCGAACTCGCCCGCTGCCCACACATCTCGAATGACAACGACATCGTCGGGGAACGAAAAGGCTATCGGGGCATCAACATTCCGCGCGGCGAAGTGAGCACGCAGTTCCGCGGCGGCATGTTGGAGATGGATGATCCCGAGCACCGCGCCTACCGGACACCGCTCAACGGCTACCTGTCACCGGCCGCTGTCGCACGGTGGAAGCCGGTGGTCGACGAGCTCGTCAGGGCGTGCCTGGACGAGAAGATCGAAGACGGCAGTATCGATTTCGTCGACGATCTGGCGAACATCGTCCCGGCGGTACTGACCCTGGGACTGCTCGGTGTCCCCCTCTCCGAATGGGAGATCTACTGCGAACCCGCGCACGCATCGGTGTACACGCGCGCCGACTCCCCCGACGCCAAACGCGTCTTCGACCTGTCCGTGGCCTCCGCGATCCACATGATGGGCCACGTTGCGGTGATCCGCGAAGATCCACGTCCGGGGTTGATCGACGCCATGGTCCGGATGCGCGTCGATGGCGAGCCGGCACCCGATTCCGAGATCCTGGGCATGCTCATGCTCCTGATCGGCGGGGGTTTCGACACCACCACTGCACTGACCGCGCATTCGCTCGAGTGGCTCTCCCTGCACCCCGATCAGCGTCAGCGGTTGAGCCGGGACCGTGCTTCCCTCCTCGACTCGGCGACCGAGGAGTTCCTCCGTTTCTTCACCCCGGCCCCCGGGGACGGCCGCACGATCTCCGAGGACATCGAGGTCGATGGCGTGCCACTCAAAGAGGGTGAGCGGCTGTGGTTGTCGTGGGCGATGGCCAACCGCGACCCGCGGGTCTTCGAGAACCCGAACGTGCTCATGATGGACCGAACGGGTAACCGCCACTTCAGTTTCGGCCTGGGTGTGCATCGGTGTATCGGCTCGAATGTGGCGCGCACGGTGTTCAAGTCGATGCTCACCGGGGTGCTCGACCGGATGCCGGATTACCGGTGCGATCCCCACGGCACCGTGCACTACGAGACCATCGGCGTCATCCAGGGCATGCAGCATCTGCCCGCGACATTCACGCCGGGCCGCCGGACCGGTCCGGGTCTGGCCGAGACACTGGAGAAACTGCAACGGATCTGCGACGAGCAGCAACTGGCCGCGCCGATCACCGTGCACAAGGCGACCGCGATCATCGACTGAAAGTGAAATGACATGAAAGCCCTGATCACCACCCGACACCTGATCGTCACCGCCTGCTCCGCGGTCGCGATGGTGGCGGCGACTTCGGTCGCCGCCCTTCCTGCCCCGTCGACCGCGCTGGCGGCCTGCCCGAACGGCGAGGACAACGACACCTACACCCAGAATTGTGTCCCCTACCTGGTGCCGAACTCACCGAGCGGCAACAACCTGTGCCCGCCCGGGGTGAGCGGCACGGAATGCGGTTCGGCAGAGATCCAGACGACTCCCACTGCGCCGATCGCACCGACCGGCCCCGAGCAGGAGCTCGAAGACGTGAGCACGCCGGACTTCTGATGGCGCAGCGAACATGACGACCGGATCCCACGGCGAGATCCAGCTCGAAAATGACTGGTTCCGTGTGACTCAGTGGACGATCGACCCGGGTGGTGCGATTCCGATGCACCGGCACGATCACGAGTACGTGGTTGTCCCACTGGTCACCGACACCATGCATGTCGTCACCGCCGACGGTACCGAGATCGTCGCAGAACTCGTCGCCGGCCAGAGCTATTCACGCCCGGCGGGTTCCGAGCACACCGTCGAGAATCGCGGTGACCTCCAACCGATCGTCTTCGTCGAAGTGGAGCGACTCTCCTAGCATCCGGTGTGACGCGCGCATCACCTCCCGGAGTGCGCTTCAGGGCCCTGACGGGCGGTTTTCCCCCGAATTGGGGGACGACGGGAGGCTGCCGCGCCCATAATCTCGTTGCCATGGCGCACAACGGAAACAACGATTGGACCCAGCCCGCAGCTCTCGCCATCCCCAAGGAGGGCTACTTCGAACTGACCCGGGGACGGTACGGCCCGGTCTTTCCCCGCACCCCCGCGTGCTACGGCTTCAACATCATCGCCAAGGTGAAGGAGGGCCGCGAGGAGGCCATCCGGGCCTACGGCAAGCAGCTCGAGGCAGCGGTCGCCGCGCAGCCCGACGTGCTCGCCCCGCTGAAGCTGCACTACCTGCGCTGGCAGCTGTTCGACGTCGGCTCCGGACTGCATTTCCAGTACCAGGGCATCTTCGACACCGACTTCGACAAGTACACCGAGGACGCCGTCAAACTGTTCAGCTCGACGGGCATCACCACAGCGTTCGTCAACCTTGAGGGCTTCCCGGAGGACTGGAAGACCAACCCCGAAGCGTTCATCATGTTCGTCCGCAACCACCAGGTGCCCAGCTTCCTGGAGTATGGCGAGTACCCGTACGTGACATCCGAGGAGGTCAAGAAGGCGTTGCGGCTCAAGGCCGCGTTCTCCGACATGTTGGACCAAATGCAATGACGGACCTCGAATTCGACGATATCCAGCACATCATGCTGACCGGGACGCCCCACTTGACCGGCCGGTACGAGTTCCTGTCCTTCGACACCCCCGAAGCCGGGCGAGCCTGGCTGGCCGAGATGGTTCCCCTCGTGCAGTCGGCCACCGACGTGCGCGAGACGGTGAACGTCTTCAAGCGTTGGGTCAACCTGGCCTTCACGTGGAATGGGTTGCGCGCGTTGGGAGTTGACGAGGATTCACTGGCGTCGTTCCCGGACGAGTTCCGGGAGGGCATGGCGTCGCGCGCCGACATCCTCGGGGACACCGGCGCGGCCGCACCTGAACACTGGATGGGCGGGCTCGCGGGCGACGATCTGCACGCGATCGTCATCCTGTTCGCCCGGGACGAGGAGGAACGCGTCCGGTGCGTCGGCGAGCACGATGCGCTGCTGGCCCGCTGCCCCGGGGTGCGGTCGCTTTCGCATCTGGATCTGGCCGCCACCGCCCCGTTCGAGTACGACCACGATCACTTCGGGTACCGCGACCCGGTATCTCAGCCGCAGATGAAGGGTTCCGGCGAGGAGCTGATACCCGGTTCGGGCGGGGCGCTCGCACCAGGTGAGTTCCTCCTCGGCTATCCGGACGAGGACGGGCTGGTGTCGAACCAGCCCACACCCGAGGTGCTTTCGCGCAACGGTAGCTACATGGCCTACCGCAGGTTGGAGGAGCATGTCGGGACCTTCCGCGACTACCTGAAGCAGAATGCCGAGGGCGCCGAGGGCGAGGAGCTACTGGCCGCCAAGTTCATGGGACGCTGGCGCAGTGGTGCACCGTTGGTGCTGGCACCCGAACACGACGATCCGGAACTGGGCGCGGATCCGATGCGCAACAACGATTTCGACTACGGCCAGATGGATCCGCACGGCTACGCCTGTCCGCTGGGCTCCCACGCCCGCAGGCTGAACCCACGCGATACCGAACCGAACCCGAACCGGCGCAGGATGATCCGGCGCAGCGGCACCTACGGGCCTGCGCTGCCCGAGGGCGTCGCAGACGACGGGATCGAACGCGGTGTCGGGATGTTCCTGATCTGCGCCAGCCTGGTCCGTCAGTTCGAGTTCGCCCAGAACGTCTGGATCAACGACAAGTCGTTCAAGGATCTCGGCAACGACCACGACCCCATCTGCGGCACCCAGGACGGCACGCTGGACTTCAAGATTCCGAAGCGGCCGATCCGCAAAGTACACAAGGGATTACCCGCATTCACCACGCTGCGCGGCGGGGCGTACTTCTTCCTGCCCGGCCTGAACGCGCTGCGTTACCTCAAGACCCTTGGAACAAAGGAGGCAGCATGAGCTCATACGCTCGCACCTACAACCAGGCCCACATCGCCCGGCCGCGCAACGGCAAGCGACGCGTCAGCATCTACTGGTCGTGGAGCTACCCCTGGGAGGTCCAGCGCGACCCGGCAGAGCTGTACAACCGGTTCTCCACCGTCACCGAGGTACGCCTGGCCACCTGGCCTGCCTACGAGACGCCCGAATACAGCCCCAAGGAGTTCCTGCAGGGCATCGACGGGACGCTGGAACTGTTCCACCGCTCGTCCCTGGCATTCCAGGATGTCGCCGGCGAAGCGACCGGGCATCCGGTGGCGGTGTTCCAGCGGGTCGATCAGGCCGGGTACCGGTTGCCGATCGATGAACGCATCCTGGACGACACCGACACCCTGATGATCTTCGGCCTGGACCATCTGCTCGGCGACGAGGCCGCGACGGAAGACGAGATCGCCGCGATCCAGCAGTGGTTGAAGCGCGAGGGCACCTGCCTGATGCTGGCACCGCATCACGACGTCGGGTTCACCGACGACAAGGAACAGCAGCAGATGGAGTACCTGCACCACGGTGATCCGCTGACACCGCGGATCCAGCGCTTCAGCGGCTACGCGCGGTCACTGCTGACCGGACTGAACATCCCGGTGCACAACACCTGGGGTCTGCGTCCGGCCACGGTCGAGGGCACCAGGCAGATCGTGCCGCTCACCCGATTCCACGATCTGGATTCCGCCGGCCTGCTGAAGGACGTCACGACGCTGGCCTTGCATCCGCACCTGCCGCACTATGAGCTGACCGCGCCCGAGGGGCCGGATCTCAGGGTGCTGGGCCGGCAGTTGATCGACCAGACCCGGCCGCATCCGTTCACATTGGCGGGCAACACCGAGTTCAACGCGTTGATCCACATGCCGCCGTCCGGTGACCGCGCCGGTGACATCGTGCTGGTCGACTCCACCCACTTCACGACGCTGTTCGGCGCCAGTGACAGCCTGAAGTCCTTCTGGCGCAACCTGGTGACGATGGCCTGATGGGGGCAGGTATGAACGATCTCCTCCTGCGTGGTTCGAACATCGCCGTTGTCTTCTTCGTCGTGTCGAGCACACTGGCGGTGGGTCTTGGCTTGACCGTCGGCCAGATTCTGGCTCCACTCAAGAACATTCGTGTGGTGGCATTGTCCCTGGCGGCGAACTTCGTGCTGGCCCCGCTGGCCGCATTCGGACTGTGGCGGGTGTTCGACCTGGACGACCCGCTCGGGATCGGGTTGCTGTTGTGCGGGCTCGCGGCCGGCGCACCGTTCCTGATCAAGCTCGCCGAGTTCGCGAAGGCCGATATGGCCTTCGCGGTGGGCCTGATGGTGCTGCTGATGGTGGTCACCGTGGGATACGTGCCGCTGATCCTGCCGATCTTCGTCTCGGGCACCGCGGTCAACCCCGCCCAGATCGCGATGTCCCTCGTGGTGCTGATGCTCATCCCGCTGGCCGCGGGCCTGCTACTGCGGGCCCGCGGACCCGGTGTGGCCGCCCGCCTCCAGCCCGTGATCGCGAAGGTCTCCACCGTCAGCATGATCCTGGTGATCGCGTTCACGATCGCCGCCCATTTCAACAGCGTGCTTTCGGTTTTCGGCACGTTCGGCATCCTGGCGGCCGTCATCTACACGGTGATCTGCGCCGGGATCGGTTGGCTCATGGGCGGTCCCGGGACACGGGAGGTGCTGGCGCTGGGGACCGCTCAGCGCAACGCCGCAGCGGCGTTCGTGGTCGCAGGCCAGAACTTCGACGATCCCAAGGTGGTCGTGATGATCACCGTCGTGCTGATCGCCGAGTTTCTGATGCTGTTGCCGTTCGCGCGGCGGCTCGCGCGGACTCGCTGAGCAGCCCGAGCCGGCCGGCCTCGGCCACCGCCGCGGCGCGCGAGGCGACGGCGAGCTTCCGGTAGATCGACGTGGCCTGGCTCTTCACGGTTTCCCGGCCCAGGATCAGCTCGTCGGCAATGCGCTGCAGAGACAGATGGGTCGCCAGGTAGGGCAACAGCCGCAGCTCCGCCGCCGTCAGCGACGACCGTGCACCGCGGGCCGTGCGGGCTGCCGACAGGGTTCGGATGCGGTCCAGCCATTGCCCGACGCCGACCGCCTCGGTTTCACGCCGGTGGGCGCGTTGCGCCTCGACCAGGTGACGGTCGCACAGTTCGGTGTCGTCGATCTCCACAGCGGCACCGGCGACCAGCACGTGGGCCATCAGGGCGGTGCGGGCGGACAGATCGCCCAGCCGGTCGACGAGCCGCTCGGTCGCGCTGACCGCCGAGCGCGCTCCGGCCACGTCGCCGCGCCGGGCCCGGACCAGCGCATCGACCGCGTAGACCACCACCATCGGGACCATGTCGGACAGGTCCCGTGAGTCGACGATCGAACGCGCGGACGCGGTGTGCTCGACGGCGGCCGACAGGTCACCGTCGAGCAGGTCCAGCGCGGCGAGATGTGCCAGCGCGGCGGCCTGGAATCCGGGCAGGTCTTCGGTCACCGGCAGCGCGGATTCCAGGGTGGCCCGCGCCTGCGCGGCTTCGCCGAGCATGGACAGCGCGGTGCCCTTCATGGTGGTGGCCGCCCCCCACCACGGATTCACCAGGTGATCGCCTGCGCTACGAACTGTTTCGGCATGACGGATGACCTCCCCCACGCCCCCGACACCGATCAGTGAACCGATCAGCGCGGCAGCCACCTCGACCGAAGGGGTGCCGTCGGAAAGCGGTTCACCGCCGTCCGCCGCGCTCGCGGTCAGCAACGACCGCTGGATCAACTCGGCGTCACCGTTCATCACGCCCAGCCACGCCCGCGCGATCGCCGCGTCGGGGTAGTCGGCGAAGGTCTGCTCGTCGATCAGGCTGAGCCGCCGGGCCAGCACACCGACGCGGCCGTCGAAACCCAACCGGACGGCGTCCATGCCCACCAGCGCGGCCGCCTGAGCGCGGTCGTCGGCGGCCAGCGCCTGGGTCAACGCGCCGTCGACGTCACCGGCCTGGGCCAGCCGATCCGCCGCCCTCGCAGCCAGCTCCCGAAACCGGTCCGGATCGCGGTCGCGCAATCGGGCGCGCAACAGATCGCCGAACAACTGGTGATAGCGGTACCAGACACCTTGGGCGTCAAGGGAAACCAGAAACATGTTGCCCGAGTGGGTGATTGCGTCGAGCATCGCAGCCGAATCGGTACGTCCCAGCAACGCGTCGAGCTCGTCGGCGCAAAAGCGGTCCAGGACCGCTGATTCCGTCAGAAACGTGACGGTGTCGGGTTCGAGCTGACTGAGCACCTCTTCGACCAGATAGTCGGCCACCAGCCGGTGCCTGCCGGTCACGGCCTCAGCGGGTGCGCCATCGCGCAGCGCCAACGCCGCCATGACCACGCCGGCCGCCCAGCCCTCACATTTGTCGAGAACGCGTGCGATCGTGGCCTTGTCCATGCCGGCGCCGAGGGCCGCGAATGCGGCCGTACCTTCGGGCCCGGACAGCTTCAGCTCCGGAATTCCGATCTCGACGACATAGCCCTGCAGTCGGCGTCGCGCCAGATCGAGCGCGGGCAGCTGCCTGCCGATCAGCGCCAGCGTCGTCGAATTCGGAGCCAGGTCCACCACTGCGCGCAGGGTGTCGACGGCCGCGCTCGCCGACAACTCGTGAACGTCGTCGAGCACCAGGACGACGGGCCCGCAGCTCTCGAGGGCCCGGACGAACGCCGACACCAGTTGGGTTTCGGCGCGGCCCGCGCCCTGCAGGTACTGCAGCACCGCCGGGTCGATGGGCCTGATCTGGTTCAGCGCCGTGGCGAGATGCAGCAACAGATGCGCGGGGTCGTTGTCGAGGTTGTCCAGCCGCGCCCAGGCGAACAGGCGTTCGTCGGCGTCGTCCCACTGCACCACCGCAGTGGTCTTGCCGTATCCCGCGGGCGCGGCGATCACCACCAGACCGGTGCGATCCCGCAGCACACGGGCGATTCCGGGGCGGGGAACACCGGCGCGCGCGGTGGCCGGCCGTCCGACGGTCGCCACCGGGATGTGCGCCGGCCAGGATCCTGCTCCCACTTTCGCATCCTAGGCCAGACGAGATCCCGCAGGTTCGAACGCGATCTCGTTGTCCCGGGGTGGTCGGGATCGATCATCGTCGCAACCTGACCGATGGGTACAGCGGTGGCATCCTGGCAAGGTGGGACTGATCATCCGGCTGGTGGAACTGCTGATCATCCTCGTCCCGGTGATCGGCGTGATCGTGGCGGCGATGAAAGGGCTGGGAGCGGTTCGCGGCCGAGGAATCGAATCCGCCGCCGACACAGGTGTGGATCCTGGGCCCGATCGGTCCCCCGCGAACGAATCGGGTCGGTGGCGAGCGATCCGCCGCACCATCGAAGAACACGATCGGACCGACACCCGGTGGTTGGAATACGAGCTCGATCTGGTGAAGCTGCTGAACTACCCGCTGATGACCGATATGCGCGAGCCGGTAACCCAGCAGTTCCACCGCGCGAAGCTGCGGGCAGATCTGCTCAGACCGATCGCCGCGGAAGCCCTCGTCAACGACCGCGACGGCTTTGTCGAATACCGCGAGGCGGTCGAGGACTACGCATCGGCGTTTCACGTCGCCGAAAACGAGGCCATCCGGACGCGGCGCCGCCACTTCTCCGAGGCCGAACAGCAGCGGGTCAGCCGTGCCCAGAGCATGTTGCTGGTGGCTTCGGACACCACCGCAACTCCGCAGGAACGCGCGCGGGCATACAGCCTGGCTCGACGAGAGCTCGACGGCCTCATGGTGTTGCCCGAGCGAACCCTGGCGCAGATCGAACGCGGGATATCGGGAGAGCTTGAGGGCGGCGGGGCGAACGCCACGGAATGAGCGCCGCTTTCACCTCCCCGGCTTCTCCTCGGTGAGGCTTGAAAGCCTGGTTACACCACCGATTTACCCAAATCTGCCTGAGCCACCCGTCAGAAGTGCCAGCGGGTGGTCTTGACGCGTTCCTGAAACGCCTCGAGTGCCGCCAGGTCCTTCTTCATCAGCGGCTTGTTGACCTTCTCGGTGAAGAAGTCGATCAGCGGACCGGCGAAGAAAGCGGTCATCACGGTCCCGATGCCGACCTGTCCGTGGAATGCCAACGCCAGCGCGACGAACAAGAGGTCCTGGGCCACCCGCACCGCCCGGTACGGCAGGCGCGTGTGATCGACGATGATCGGGGCGATCGCGTCGTACGGGGCATTGCCCAGCGCGGCGGTCATGTACATCGACGCACCGGCGGCGAACAACGTGATCCCGACGAGGAACATCACGGTCTGCACCAGCCGGGTCGGCTCGCTGGGGACCATGGGGCCCAACAGGGCCGAGAACCATTGGACGAAGTACCCGGTCATCACCATGTTGATGACCGAGCCGATCCCGATGTACATGCGACCGAAGAAGAAAACCGGGATCAGCAGCACCGCATTGCTGATCAGCTGGTACGTGCCGAGGTCGAGACCGATCGTGTTGCTGATGCCGATGTTGGCCGCGGTGTAGGGATCCACGCCGACCTGCGCCACGCGCAACACGGCCGACCCGAAGCCCAGGACAGCCACACCCACGAGCGCCCAGAACGACCGCCGCCAGTAGTGCATGTTCTGACTACCCACAACCCACGACTATGACAGAGCTAGGTAGTCGTCGAACGCGGCGCGCCGGAAACAGGTCGTTCTCCTGCTGTTCGCGCTCGGTGCCGGCGCCGACGAACTGGACTGACTGCCAATCAATTTCGAGGCACCCGTTCCGGCGGGCTGACCATTGCGGGGTTCGGCGCTTTGAGATTGCGTACAGGGCTGTGATCCGGCAGGGATCACGACCCTGTACGCAATCTCAACGCATCAGCACTGGCGTTCTAGGAGAGCTTCGTCAAGGTGAACGAGAATCGCTCACTGCGCTCGGCCGGGCCACAGTCGCTCTTCTCCCAGGTCGCGTAGCCATTGCCGGTCAGTGTCGCGTCGTCCCAGGAGAGCGTGCGTGAGGCGGCGAGCGGGGTGCCCTCGCAGGTCCCCGCGTCGGGCCAGGGGCTCACCATCGTCCAACGGCCGCTGTCCAGGTGGGCCTGGCCGCCATACGGCGCCCAGGTCGCGCCACCGGTGGCCGACACGTCGGCGCATCCCGCGCCACAGGAGGTGACGGTCCAGGTGCTCCACGTCGACGGACCGTCATGGTCATAGCGATAGGTGCCGTTGAGCTCTTCGGCGGCGGCCGGGCCCGCGAAACCGACAGCCGTCCCGGCGAGAACCATCGCCGGAATAAGGCCCATGACAAGTCTCACGATCGCACTCCTGAAGTCGCCCCGACCCGGTGTCCATAAATTGACGCGCAGAGCATCTCACACGAACACGCCTCGGGGACAGCAGGATTGGCCGGGGCATCCGCCACGGAAGGTGCCGCACTTAGCTGGCGGGTCACGACTGCCACCTGTACCGGCGGGCGGACCCGCCCCTGGCAGTTAGCGGGATTCGACCTCGAACTCGACCAACCCGGCGGTGCGGGCGTTGACGACGACGTGTTCCCAGCTGATCACCGCGGCCGCGATCACAGTGATGGCGGTCGCGAAACCGGCGAGTGAGGCCAGCGCCGTCGCCCACTGCCCGTCGGTGGCGACACTGAGCAGGAGAGCGATGACCGCGCCGGCGAGTACGAGTCCGGCGGCCGGCACGCTCAGCGGCCAGTCGCGACGCCGGATACCGGACGCGGAGTGCGTGCTCGCCCGGCGTGATGATTCGATCGGCGTGGTCATACAACCCACTGTCCCCGCGCTGGCTGAGCAGGGATGAAGCGTTTCCTATGGAAATGATCTGAACCGAACTGCCCGCTGGCAAAACCGCTCGATCCCTACTTGCGCATGCTGCACCGCTATCGTGGTCCAACATGGCCAACTTGGATCGTCGAAAAATGATGATGTTGTCAGGTCTGGGCGTGATGGCGGCGGCACTGCCCGCCCCGCAGGCCCAGGCACTCCCGACCAAGCCCCAGACACCGCCCGTTCCGGCGCCCTCAGCGCCGCAAGCTGCGACGAACTACGTGTTCGCCGACGAATTCGACGGGGCAGCGGGCTCCGCGCCGAATGCGTCGAAGTGGACCATCGCGAAGGCCCGCGAGACCATCAAAGACCCCACCTACTGGGAGCAGCCCGGCCGCATCGGCCAGTACCGCGACGACCGCAAGAACGCGTTCCTCGACGGCAAGGGGAACCTGGTCATCCGGGCCACCAAGGAAGGCGACGCCTATTACGGCGCCAAGCTGGCCAGCGTGTGGGAGGGCGGTGCCGGCCACACCTGGGAGGCGCGGATCAAGTTCAACTGCCTGACCGCGGGCGCATGGCCGGCCTTCTGGCTGGGCACCCTGGGCGAGGGTGAGCTCGACATCGTCGAGTGGTACGGCAACGGCAAATGGCCGTCGGCCACCACCGTGCACGCCAAGTCCAACGGCGGCGAGTGGGAGACCCACAACATCGCCGTCGACACCGGCTGGCACACCTGGCGTACCCAGTGGGACGCCAACGGCGCCCGGTTCTGGCAGGACTACACCGAAGGCGCGAAGCCCTACTTCGAGGTTTCGGCGAGCCAGCTCCCCGACTGGCCGTTCAGCCAGCCCGGTTACACGATGTTCGTGGTCTTGAACCTCGCGGTCGCGGGCTCTGGCGGAGAAGACCCCAGCGGCGGGACCTACCCTGCCGACATGCTCGTGGATTACGTGCGCGTCTGGTAGCCGGCCTCCGGTCAGGTATCGACCTTCATCTCGACCAACACCCGGCGCAGCAGCTTGCCGGTGGCGTTCCTGGGTAGTTCGTCGATGAACACGACGTCGCGGGGCACCTTGTGGCGCGCCAGGTTCTCTTTGACGTGCTGCTTGATGTCTGCGGGGTCCTGCGCCGCACCGGGCTCGGAAACAATGAAGGCGCGCAACCGCTTTCCGAACTCGACGTCGTCGACACCCACGACAGCCACCTCGGCGACGTCGGCGCGTTGCTCCAACAGGTTCTCCACTTCCTGCGGGAAGACGTTCTCACCGCCGGAGACGATCATGTCGTCGTCGCGCCCCTCGACGAACAGCAGCCCGTCGTCGTCGAAGTGGCCCATGTCGCCGCTGGACATGTAGCCGTCGATGATCTGCTTGTTGCGGCCATCGGTGTAGCCCTGGAACGGCGCGCCGTTGCGGACGAAGATTCGACCGCGACGGTTGCGGCCCTCAATGCGCTGGTCGTTCTCGTCGTAGAGCACCACCTCGCAGGTGACCGGCGCGCGGCCCGCGGTGCCGGGTGCGGCGCGGAGCTCGGCAGGGGTGGCGACGGAGGCGATGGCGCACTCGGTCGAGCCGTACATGTTGTAGAGAACATCGCCGAACGTGTCCTGCACCCGCGTGGACAGCTCAGGGCTCAGGGCCGACCCGGCGATCAGGATCACCTTCAGCGACGACGTGTCGTACCGGGCGATGACGTCGGGGCCGAGTTCGACCATCCGGTGCAGCATCGTCGGGACCGCCACCAGCATGTCGGCCCGGTGTTCGGCGATGAGTTTCAGTGTGCCCTCGGCATTGAACCGCCTGGCAGTCACGATCTTGTTGCCCAATGCCGCGCCGACCCCGTAAGTGGCCCACCCCGTGCTGTGGAAGATCGGTGAGACGATGACCATGGTTCCCTTGCGGGGGAATGGAATTCGGTCGATTATCTGCGCCGTCGCCAGTGGAGACACCGCACCGCGCGGCGCCCCCTTGGGTAGGCCGGTCGTACCGCTGGTCAGGATGACCGAGCCGCCGACCTTCGCTGGCGGGGGAAGTGGCGCAGTGGAATTCGTGGTGACGATGGCATCGAGCGTCTGCGCTCCCGCGGGTAGCTCGGCGCCGTCATCCACCCAGGTGAGCACGCGGGGCAGATCGGCGGGCAACGCGTCGAGCAGACCGAGGAACTCACTGTCGTGCAGCATCACGTCGACCTTCTCGCGGTCGCAGACCTGAGCGAACTGAGGTTTGGCGAACCCGGTGTTCATCAGCACCATCCGGGCGCCGAGCTTGCCACACGCGGCCATCGCGAGAGCCAGACCGCGGTGGTCGCGGCACAGCACGCCGACGACCGATCCCGCCGTGACGCCGAGAGACTGCAGGCCACGCGCCAATGCCCACGATTGATCGTCGACCTGCTGATACGTCAACTGCCCGCGCTCATCGACGATCGCCGGCAAGGTCGGATACCTGTGGCCACCCTGGATCGCCATCGTCGCCTGAGGTCCGTAAACGGGCGCGAGTTTCGCAGCCCGAACCGTCGACTTCAGATCTTTCAGGTCGATGATGCCGGTGTCGGTGAGCCGCTTGACCGCGTGCACCGACTCGGTCACTTGTTGCAGGGTGCGTCGAATACCGGTCAGTCCAGCCGCCATGCGGCCCATTGTGTCGTCTGGACCGACAGCTCAGCGGGATATTGCGCGGATCGGCTACAGCCGGCCCGCGGCATAGGCCGCCGGTCGGCTACAGCCGGCCCGCAGCATAGGCCGCCGCATCCTCGACCCGCCCGGTCTGGATGTAGGCGTTGTGTGCGCGCATATCCAGCCACCTTCAAAACAGATCGGATCGTCCGGCACACACATGTCGATCATCTTTCCAGCGTAGAGCGGGCCGATCGCGGGAAGCGGGCCAGGCGACAGGACTTCGGCGAAAAGCGTTCTGGGACCGCCGAAGTCGGCCACCGCCGCGACGTGGCCACTGATCTCAGGCGGGAGATCCGCGCTGGCCATATCGATGGCGGCACCCAGCGAGCGCCCGCCGATCCTCGAACGGAGCGAATCGACGAACGAGATGGACCGGCTCTGAAGCTCTTCGGGCTCGGAAACGTATAGATGGACACCCCGCGACATCAACGATTCGTAAGTATTCGGTTGGCGCAGGTGCGGTGGCCGGCGGTGGAACATTACGTTGGCCTCGACCGGTGTTGGTTGCCGATGGATGTCACACAAGGATCCGAAGATGAGCTGTTCGACCCGCATGAGGAACATCATTGCGTTCTTGAGAGCCGGCTACCCGGCCGACGCTGCGCCCACCGGGCACATTGCACTACTTGCTCTGTGCCCACGCCGGATCACCGATGCCGAGATCGCCGGCATGGAGCTGCCGACACTGGAGCAGATCGCGCTCGTCCGGCAGCGGGTCAACGCCGGGGTCGGCTAGACCTCCATACGTGAACCGATGATGACGGTGCGATCCGGAGGCAGGCTGAAGTACCCTGCCGCATCGGCCGTCACGAGCGAGGTGGCGATGAAAAGACGCTTGCGCCAAGGGACCATGTTGGGTTCGGTTCCCGGGACGAGGTCGAGGTCGAGGTGCGACAGAAAGTACGATGCCCCGTCGAGATCGATGCCGCCCTCGGTCTCCTCGGCGGGCACCAGCTTGAGCGCGGCCGGAACGTCCGGCCGCTCCATGTAGCCCGCGTGGATCGTGACGTGCAGGATGCCGTCGTCACGGTAACCGAGGTCGTCCACCGTTATCCGGTTCTCATCAGACACGCGCGGAACGGGTGCCGTCTCCACCGACGCGATCAGGACATGTTCGTGCACGACGTGGTTGTGTTCGACATTGGCGCGCATGGCCAGCGGCACCGTGTCGTCGCCGCGATTGAGAAACACTGCCGTTCCGGGTATCCGGGTCAGCGTCGGACGCTGTTGGGCGATGTCGCTGACGAACGGGCGCAGCGGGCCTTCGATCTCGCGGCGGGAGGCGGTCACCACTGCTCTGCCGCGCTGCCACGTGGTCATGACGACGAAGGCGGCGACGGCGATGACGAGCGGCAGCCAGGCTCCGTGCACGAGTTTCGTGAGGTTGGCGGCGAAGAACAGCAGGTCGACCGCCAGCAAGGCCCCGCCGCCGAGCACCAGCACCCACAGCGGCCACCGCCACTGCTGCCGGGCCAGGTACAGGAACAGCACCGTGGTGATGGTGATGGTGCCGACGACCGCCATGCCGAACGCGTAGGCAAGTGCCGCAGAGGATTCGAATGCGAACACCAGCGTGAGCACCGACAACATGAGCATCCAGTTGATCCACGGCACATAGATCTGGCCGATCGTAGACGCCGAGGTGTGGGTAATACGCAGCCGCGGCAGGTATCCGAGTTGCACCGCCTGCGAGACCACCGAGAACGCGCCGGTGATCACCGCCTGCGAAGCGATGACGGTTGCCGCCGTCGCCAACACCACCATCGGGATTTGCGCCCATTCCGGGGTGAGGAGGAAGAACGGTGCGCTCGACTTCGTCTCGTCGGCCAGGATCAGTGCGCCCTGCCCGAAGTAGTTCAATGTGCAGGCCGGCAACACCAGACCCAGCCACCCGATGGTGATGGCGCGCCGCCCGAAATGGCCCATGTCGGCATAGAGCGCCTCCGCGCCGGTCACCGAGAGCACGATCGCGGCGAGCGCGAAGAAGGCGATGTGAAAGTTCCCTGCCAGGAACGTAATTGCGTACGACGGGGAAAGCGCGGCCAGAATTCCGGGGTTGGCGACGATCCCGGCGACACCGCACGCGCCGATCGCGGTGAACCACGCGATCATCACCGGCCCGAAGAACCGGCCGACCACGGCTGTCCCTTGGCGCTGAACGAGAAACAACCCGACGATGATCACCGCGGTGATCGGTACCACCCAGGCTTCGAGCCCGGGTTCGACGACCTTCAGTCCCTCGACGGCCGACAGCACCGAAATGGCCGGGGTGATCATCGAGTCACCGAAGAACAGTGCCGCCCCGAACAATCCGAGTGCGGCCAGCAGCATCGCGGTGCGTCGGCCCCGAGTCCCGCTGCCGCGGCGCAGCAGCGTGATCAACGCCATGATGCCGCCCTCACCGTGGTTGTCGGCGCGCATCACAAGAGTGACGTAGGTCAGGGTGACGATCAGCATCACCGACCAGAAGATCAACGAGACGACCCCGTAGACGTTGGCGTCGTTCAGCGGCACCGGGTGTGGATCGGCCGGGTTGAACACCGTCTGCACGGTGTAGATGGGGCTGGTGCCGATGTCGCCGAACACGACGCCCAACGCGCCGATGACGATCGCGGGGCGCAGCGCGTGGGCGGCGCCGTGTGAAGCACCGGCGGTCGCGGACATGGTGGGCACGAAGGTCGACCGTCCTGTCATGAAGTGGCTGGATTCGGATGCTTCCGCTGATTGTGCATCCAGACCCTGGGATCGTGCTCAGGTATGGGCGCCTCGGTATCCCCGCTCACTGCGAGAACGCGGTGTTGGTGCAACGGTTAAGCGCCGCTGCGGGTGTGGCGGTACGCGGTGGGGGTGGTGTTGAACCAGCGTTTGCAGGACCGGGTGAGCACGCTGTGTTCGGAGTAGCCGAGGTGGCTGCATATCTGGTGCAGGCTCAGATCGGTGTCGAACAGCAGCCGGTGGGCGATGTCGCGGCGGGTCTGATCGAGCAGTTCGGCGAACGTGGTGCCTTCGGCTGCCAGGCGGCGGCGCAGTGTTTTGGGGTGCAGGCCGAACTGGCGCGCGACGACCTCGGCAGTGAGGTTTCTGGTGGGGAGCATCTGGCGGATGATGCTGCTCACGGTGTCGGCCAGGCCGCGGGTGTCCTGGCCCAGGGTGGTGGACAGGTAGTTCAGCGCGAGTTGGTGGGCGACGGGATCGTGGGCAAGGGGCCGTTGCAGATCGGTTGCGCGCACGGTGAACCCGGCGATCGGCTCATTGAAGTGCGGTGGGCAGCCAAAATAGCTGCGGTAGTCGGCTTTGGTGCCCAGCGCCGGGTGGGGCAGGTGTACGGCCACAGGCCGGTAGGTGGTGCCCAGAAACAGATGCAGCGCACGCAGCGTGACACCGAGGGCCAGTTCGATCGCCTGTGCTTGCGGGGGTCGCGGGGTGAGCAGGAAATCAAATTCGAACCGGCCCAGCGCAGGATCGGGGTGGGGACTGATGCGGGTAGCGATACCGGGACTGTAGGCACCCACATAGGTGTCGAGGATGACGAACGCGTCGGTGACGGTGGCCGCGGTGCGGGCCGCGACACCAACCGGGCCCAGAATGTCGATGCTTTGGCGCAGCGCGAGCCGGCGACCGAAGTCCGCCATGTTGAGGATTACGGCCGCATCCTCGACGGCGGCAATGGCGTTGCGCAGCGGGATGTAACGATCACGCTGCCCAATGTCACCGGGGTCGAGGTTGGCCAGTTCCAGCATCGCGGCGGGGTCGCCTCCCGAGGCGCTCACGAATGGCAGAAACCCGGTCAGTGACGAGCCCCGGACCAACAGCATGTCCATCACAGTCAAGAAGATGTCCAGAAATGTCAAGACGGCGCGGGCGGTGTGCAGCAAAGATGGTCGGGGCCCGGTTCACCGCCGACGGTGACATGGGGACGGGCCGGTGGTGTTTTGGCGCGCCCAGTGGTCTGCGCCGAGCGGTTCAGGTGAAGGGGTCCGAATTGAAGGTTTCTGGTTCATGGTGGCGGTGGTCGAGTGTGGTTGCCGCCGTGGCGGTCTCAGCAGCGATGACGGCATGCAGCGGTGGTGACGGATCCGGCACGCCTGACACGACCGGCGAGGTCAGCCTGGAGCAGGTCCGCGAAATCGCGAAACAGGCCTACATTTACGGCTTCCCTATGGTGGACAACTACCGGGTGCAGTACTCCTATTTCGCCGACCAGCAGAATCCGAACTACAAGGGCGCTTGGAACCAGGTCCACAATGTCGCCCGGGTCGCCACCCCCGCTGACACCGCGATCCAGACGCCCAACTCCGACACGCCCTATTCCTTCATCGGCGCCGACCTGCGGGCCGAGCCGCTGGTGCTCACCATCCCGCCGATCGAGGCCGGCCGTTACTTCTCCGTGCAGTTCATCGACGCCTACACCTACAACTTCGCCTATGTGGGGAGCCGCGCCACCGGCAACGGCGGCGGCAAATATCTGCTCGCCGGGCCGGGCTGGCACGGCGAGAAACCTGCCGGCATCACCGAAGTCGTCCAGTCCGACACCGACTTCGCGTTCGTTGCCTACCGCACCCAGCTCTTCAGTCCCGACGATCTCGACAACGTCAAAAAGATCCAGGCCGGCTACCAGGTTCAACCCTTGTCGGCGTTCCTGAACCAGCCGCCACCGGCAGCACCACCGGCGATCGACTTCATCAAACCTCTTACACCCGACCAAGAGAAGACCTCACCGGAGTTCTTCGACATCCTGAACTTCACCCTGCGCTACGCCCCAATACTGCCGTCGGAGAAGGAACTGCGAGCCCGGTTCGCCACCATTGGCATCGGAGGTGAGGCCACCTTCAATCCCGACACGCTGACACCCGATATGCGTACCGCCATCGAGGGCGGAATGGCCGACGCCTGGGCAGAATTCAACACACTGCAGAAAGACAAGCTCAACACCGGGCAGGTGACCACGGCTGATCTGTTCGGCAGCCCTGAGGAACTCGGCGACAACTACTTGTACCGGATGGCCGGCGCAGTGCTCGGGATCTACGGCAACAGCAAGCAGGAAGCGATCTACCCGTACTTCGCCACCGACTCCGACGGGGCACCGCTGAACGGGACCAACAACTACACCTACCGGTTCGCGCCCGGACAGCTGCCACCGGTCAAGGCGTTCTGGTCGCTGACCATGTATCGGCTGCCCGAAATCCTGCTGGTGGCCAACCCGATCAACCGGTACCTGATCAACTCGGCGATGCTGCCCAACCTCAAAGCCGACCCCGACGGCGGCTACACCCTCTACATCCAGCACACATCACCCGGCCCGGACAAGGAATCCAACTGGCTGCCCGCACCCCAAGGTCCGTTCAGCCTCGTCGAGCGGTTGTACTGGCCCGAAGAGGCCGCGCTCAACGGCACCTGGCAGGCACCCAAACCGCAGAAGACGTAGAACCGGGCCGCTACGGCGCAGCCTGAGGCGTCACCAGGAATTTCTCGCCGGTGGCCTTCTTCAGGTAGCTGTTGAACGCGTCGGGCTTCAGCAGGCCGGCCAGTGAGACCTCCTGGGTGTAGGTGCTCGCGAACGTCGTGGTGAGCTCCGCGGCGACGCGGGCGCGCAGCCTCGCGATGGTCTCCGGGCCCGCACCGGCGAGAAATGGCGTCAGCAGCCAGCCGCCCACACCCCAGGCCATACCGAAATTTCTGGTGAGGACGGTGGGGCTGGTGTCGAGGCTGCCGTAGATGTACACCTGCTTGTGCACGGACGACCCGTATCGGGAGTATTGCGCAGCGGTCGCGCTGGCCGCCTGCTCCATGCCGTTGAGGATCTGGCTGGCCAACGTGCCACCGCCGGTGGCGTCGAACGCCAGCGTCGCCGACGTCGCTTTGAGCGCCTCGACGAGATCGGCCTCGAACGACGGGGACGCCGAGTTGCAGACGTGGACCGCCCCCAGCCCACGCAGTATCTCTTCCTGTTCGGCCTTGCGGACGATGTTGACCAGCGGTACCCCATCGGCGAGGCACGCCTTGACGAGCATCTGGCCCAGATTCGACGCCGCCGCCGTGTGCACCAGAGCCGAATGTTCTTCGCGGCGCATGGTTTCCAACATCCCCAGCGCCGTCAGCGGGTTGACGAACGACGATGCGCCTTCCTTCGCCGTGGCGCCGTCGGGCAGCACCAGGCACGCCGCCGCATTGACCACGCGGTACTGCGAGTACATCGCGCCGCCTGCGATCCCGACCGTCTTGCCGAGCAGCGCCTGCGCCGCCGGCGACGACCCCGCCGCCACCACGGTGCCCGCGCCCTCGTTGCCGACCGGAAGCGAGGCTCCGATGCGGGCCGACAGACCGGCCAGCGCCCCTTCCCGCAGCGGTGCGGTGACCACGGGACGTTCCGGCGTGCCCGTGACCGTCGCTGCCGACATGTCGGCGACGCTGGGAATCAGCAGGCCCAGGTCCGACGGGTTGACCGGCGATGCTTCGACCCGGACCACGACTTCATCGGCCGCCGGGGTCGGAACCTCGACCTCGTGCAGCGACAACTCGAGCTTGCCGTCCTCTGTCACCAGCGACCGCAATTCCAGAGCGGTCTTGGGTAGTGCCTCAGTCATGTCTGAACACTACGTCGCTGGCGGCGGGCTGCGCCCGGTGTTCACTCAGCGGTAGGCGGCCAGGCCGTCAGCAAGTTCTTCCTCGTCGCCGTCGCGGATCGCGTAGAGGGCTTGCTGCAGAGCGAACGTGTCGCGGATCGGGGCAATGCGGTCAGGGAGTGCCCGGTTTGACGAATTGTGCAGGGCAAGTACTCGCTCTAGGAATTCGCGACCGTAGCTGGCACTGATCGCCGCGAAGTCCTCGGCTTGGTCGCTGAGGGCTACATCGTCCCAGTCGAGGACTCCAGACAGATGTGGCAGGCCATCCCGCCACTCCCACAACACATTCTCAGCACCGAGGTCACCGTGGACGACTGCGTGGGTGAGATGGGGAAGGTTGTCGAGCGCTGCGAGTTCCCGCTCGGCCCGCAGACGGCCGTCGTGGGACATGAGCTGGAACAGCTCCGCGCGGACGCTCTCCGCGAATTCGCGCCATCGGACTTCCGGGGCCGCAGGAAGCTCCGCGCGTACCGTCTCGTTGGCGCCGACTCGGGCCAGAGCAGATAGCAATGTGGCGTACTGTTCGGCCACGGTTTCGGCCACCCGGTCATCATCGAGTGCGTCGTTTTCGAGCGGTTCCCCGGGAATTCTGCTGAGCAGCAGGAATGGCGTCTCATCGCTGCCATACGCACCGTCCTGGAGGAGAGGCTCAGGTGTGCGAAAACCGAGGTCGAGGCCGGCGAGCGTGCGTAGTGAGGTCACCCGCCCGGGCAACCGGTCAGCTGCTGCGCGAGTGCGAGCAAGGCACACGACGCGATCTGATCCGATGACCACGGTGTGGAATTGCCCTTGACGTACGAAAAGGTCGTCGAGACGGTCGTCGGGCAGCAGACGGCTCAATAGAGTGCGGTGTGCCGCAACGACGCTCATGCGTCCTATGGTTTCACCCCGCGGACGTAGCGGACGTCTACGCAGTGGTCAGCTGGGCGAGCATGTGCCCCCGGTGAACAGCTCGCAGGTGGTCTGCAACCCGTTGAGTACGCCGGCCGGAATCGCGGAGACGAAGTCGGTCAGGCTGACGGCGTGCAGTGAGGTGAGATCCGTGGCCTTCTGCGTGCCGATCAGCACCGCCACGGCGTCGCCTCGGGATGTGGTGATGGTGAATGAGTCGTCGCCGTCTCCGTATTGCCCCGCGCAGTCGGCTTGGCAGGCCCCGGTGGCGGGATCGATCTTTTCGTCGAACATGTCGTTGATCCACCCGGCGGACAGTTCGCGAACGGCCAGCGGGTTCTGCGGCTGCGGGAATCCGGCGATGGCATAGGCGGCGACCTGGATCAGCGGGTTGCCGCCCTGCATCGGGTCCATGTGCACACCGCCTTCGAGGACGACGCCGGTGAACTGGCCCGGCCGCGCCTCCGTCAGCTGGTCGTTGACGTCGCTGAACACGTTGAGGAAGTTCAGCGGGGCGCCGATCTCGTAGATCGGGATGTAGTCATTGGGATCGTCGTCGCTGGGGTCGGCGGTCCCGTTCGTTTCCAGCTCTTCGAGCCGGTCCATGGCGTCGGGGATGATCGAGCCCATCGGCACCGCGTCGTAAATCACCACGCCGGCAAGGTCGTTGGGCGCATCTAGGCCCTGCTCGCCCCGGCGGCTCAGCCCCTCGGCGTAGTACCCGGCGACCCCCGGTGCGAACCCGCCGCCCAGCGAGTGCCCGACCAGGACGAACTGCGTCGGCACGTCGAGATTCTCCGTGCGGCCGGCCTTCAGCTCGGCGGTGTCCATGCTGGCGTTGAGCGCCGTGCGGTCGGGATCGAGGAACAACTGCGCGACCGCCTCGTGCAGATTGTCGCCGCCGAGCCACATGCCGTCTTCCTCGAACGGGTTCGACGTGAAGGTGGTGGTGACGACGATGCTGTTGGTCGTGTGGGCCAGATACGACGCGGTGTAGCTGTAGAGCGGTCCGTTCGCGAGGAAGCCGTGCTGCAGGTAGATCATCCGGGTCGGTGGCTCACCGTTCGCGGATGTGGGGAAATACCAGTTGGATTCGACCTCGTGGCCTTCGGAGATGACCAGGGTGGACGTGCTGACCTCGACGGAGTCGCGCAGTTCCGGCGGGACCACCGGGTCCCCGCCGACGGCGCGTTCGAGAGTGGCCAGGGTGTCGAAGATGGCGCCACTGATCACCGACAACGGCTTGGGATAGTTCTGCGGCTCGGGATTGAGTGTCAGGGCGCCGAGGCTGCGGATCACGACGTGAATCGCCTCGACCGGGTCGTTCTGCCGGGCCGCGGTTGCCGCGGCGAGGCCGTCGGGGCGGGCGTCGGCTTGGCCCGGGTCGGCCGGCGCCGTGGCGTTGCGCAATGTCCCAATCAGGCTGTTACGCAGTTCAGTTGCCGACTTCGGTCGCAATGCCGGGGCGTTCACGCCGTCACGCGGCCCCGCAAGGACCGACCGGATGCTGATCGGTGGCCGGACCCGGATCTCAGCCGTGCGCGCCGTCTTCTCGGTGACGCTGCGGGTCGCGTCGTCGACGATGTCGCGGGTGGCGTCGCCCACGTCGCGTACCGCTTTCCGAACTTCGCGGACCGAGTCCCGAATCGCGGTGCGAGCCTTCTCCGGACCTGTCTTCTTGGCCTTCGTGTCGGTAGCCGTGACACCTGAGACTTCGGACTTCGGCTGCTGTTTCGCCGAGCGCGCTTTCCGGTGCTGAGACTGTGGCTTTGCGTCGTTCTGCGTGGTCGACGGCTTCGCGTCCTGCTTCGACGCGCCGCCCTCCTCGGCGTTGGCGGTTCCCGCCCCGGCGAGTACGGCCGCCGATACTCCGGCCGTGAATACTCCGGCACCCACCCACGCCGCGACACGCGTCATTATTCGCCCCCCGTTACATCGAATCCGACCTTTGTCACGCTAGCGGGGGTCGGCGCTTCGTCGGACGGGATTCGACGAGATGGCGGAAATGATCAGTCCAGCCGTTGTGCGAGCCCTAGCCGAGTTCGAGGGATTCGCGCGACATCCGGAAGAAGTGTCCGGTGCCGGTGTCCGTGCAGGTGACGCCCGCGGGTTGCGACTCACACTTCATCGGTCCGGCCGAACGCGTCTGGCCGTAGGCCAGCGTGGGCATTCCGGTGTCGAAGATGGTGTCGCCGTGGCAGTGCACCTCGGGAGCGCTGCCCGGTTTCAGGCTGACGCGGTCGCCCCAGTCCAGGTGGCAGTTCGCCGGTTTGGCCGGCGGGATGTAGGTGTGGTCGCGGATCTCGCAGACGACGCCGTTGCTGCCGTCGAAGCCGTTCGGGACCAGGCACCAGATGTTGCCCGAGGGGGTGACGAACTTGGGCGGTGGCGGGCAGGCGTATGCGGTCGCAGGAAGAGCGATGACGGCCGCCGCCGCGGCGACGAACGGGATGAGGTGACGCTGGATTGTGCTCATAGTCTTGAGCATGTGGGGCCGGCCTTGCGGAATTCTCAATGGACTCTGGCGGGGAGCGGGCATGTTGTGGCGGTCAGTTCCACTCCCCAGGCGAGCGCCGCACCGCGCCGCATGGCCTCGGTATCGCCGCTGGTCAGATAGGCCCTCGGAGCCACCGGACCGGCCTGGGCGGCGGGATGGCGCGCGGCGATCGCGGCGGCCAGCCGCTCAACCGGGTCGATCAGCGTGGTGTTGGGCAAGGCATCGGCGAACCAGTCGCTGACGGCTGGATAGTGGGTGCACGCCAAGACCACGGCTTGGGCCCGTTGTAGCGGGGCGACGATTCGGCGCAGGTCGGCGACGAACCCCGGTGAGCCGGTGCTACCTGCCTCGATGTGCGCCGACAACGGTTGGGCCACCCGGGACAGCACCTCACGTCCGGGCCGGGCCAGCCCGCGCCGGTAGCAGCCGCTGGCGATGGTGCGTCGCCCGCCGACGATGCCGACGGGTCCCCGGAGGTGATCGGGCACCGACGCCAGGCCGTGACTGATGATGCCCTCCACCGGCACCGGCGCCTGGCTCAGGCGCGGGGCGACGGTGCTCGCCGCATTGCAGGCCAGCACCGCCTCGGTAGCGCCCCTACGGGCGAGCTCGGACACCACGTCGTAGAGCCGGGCCGTCAGGTCCGCGCTGCGCATCCGGCCGTAGGGCATGGCCCCGGCATCCGACCAGTACAGCACCGGCAATCCCGGTGCGCGCCGGTCCAGTTCACGCACCAGCCCGATGCCTCCGATGCCCCAGTCGACGATGCCGAGGCACGCCGTCGGCGTCATGGGTAGGTGAGCGGGGCCGTGAGCCCCTTGTCGAGCGGTCCGGAGTCGAACGCCATCACGCGCTGTGACGGTGTCGCGGTCAGTAGCCGGAGCCGCGTACCGGGGAACCGGCTGGCGAAGTACCAGCGATACTCGTGTTCAGCACGGATCGGGTTGTGCCGCAGCATCTCGCGCCATGCCGGGTGGCTGGTCAACGCCGTCAGGTCGGCGGCGAACTGTGGCCGGGCCCGACGCGTGCGCACATGCTCGAACGCTGACCGGGCCAGCACCGGGAGTTCGCGAACCCGCACCGGATGCTCGACCATGTCCACCACCCAGAGCCGCCCGCCGGGCGCCAACACCCGGCGGATCTCGGCCATCACCGGATCCCAATCCAGGTACCGGAACGACAGAAAGCAGATCACCACGTCGACGTGATCGTCGGGGATGTCCAGCTGTGGACCGTCGACAGCGGTGAACCGCAGCCGGGAACGATGCCGGCCACGGTTGCGCGCCTGGGCGAGCATGCCCGAGGAGATGTCCACGCCGATGCCGAAGTCGAGCGCGCCGTCGTCGTCCAATGCACGCAGCAACGCACCAGTGCCACAGCCGATTTCAAGTACCCGCAGCCCCCGGCCGAGTTCGTCCCGGGCATGTGCGGCACGTTCGGACACCCACCGCCACTCGGCGCCGCGCACCCTGATGTCGGCGTAGGCACGGTCGTAGAGCTCGGCCACCGGATCGTACGAGCCGACAGAACCGGCGGGGTCGGGCATGCTGAGTACCGGCGGCTGCGCTGCCGCTCCGAGGTACTTGCGCGCGGCGCCGAGCGGCCCGTGCGACTTCCGTCCCGGCGTGTCGATCAGGTAGAGATCGGCGCGGGACATCGGGCGGCGCCCCGCCCAAGAAAACCGGTCCTTACGCGCCGACACCGTGGTGTAGTTGCGGTTCCCGAACGCGGGCACACCGAACACGTTGGCGAAGAACGGTGCGAACCAGCGCGCGGTGCGGCAGGCATGGAAGTAGGCCTGCCCGGTAGCAGTGAAAGGGATTGCCATCGAGCGCCATTCGTGCGGCGAGAACTGCTCGGGCCAGCCGGTCGATCCGAACATCGGGCCATACATTCCGGAATGGCTGATGAGATGCAACTGATCGATCACGCGGCCTGTCTCGGCCATTCGGGCGAGTTCCGCGACGAACTCCGCCTTGTGGTGCAGGCCCGACACCTTGACCTCGGCATCGGGATGGGCGGCCGCCAGCTCACGCGCCATCGTCGCGGCGGCCACCGCGAACTCGGCCGATCCACCCCGGTAGTGCGTGGTGTGGGCCACCCAGATCACCGGTGTAGCAAGCGTTTCAGGGGATATCTGGGTGAACGGAATACGCGGGTGCTGCTCTTGCGGGATCCAGGCACCGTAGTTGCCGACCAACTCCAACATCTCGGAGCGATCCACATCGAACACCCTCATGCTGGTGGCAGGCGGGCTGTAGAAATGCAGGGTCAATCCCCCATCCAGGCCGGCCATATCGTGGATCACCTCGCTGGTGATGCTCGTGACCTCGCCGGCGTGGTGCTCGGTGCTGCTGGTGACCGTCAACCGTGGACCGTTCCAGTCGAACCGCCGCTCCTCGAACCGGCCGTCCAGGGCGATGACGAAACCGCCTGCCCCGCCGTGATCGTGAGGTGCGCAGCGTTGCCCTGGTCGCCACCGGGCCAGCATGATCTCGACTTCGTCGTCGACGCGCAAGATCGTCCGGGAGTACGGCTCACCGTCATTCGGGTCGGTCGCCCTCTTGTCCAGTGCCGGCTTCGCACGGGCCACCCGAGCCAACAGTTCGGGTCCGGGGACCTCTCCCCTGACCGCGACGCCGGCCAATGTATCCAGCAGCGAATCGAGCCCGGCGGCGTCGTCGTGCCGGGCGGGCAGGTGCGAAATGGTGGTCATGCCGGAACGATGACGCCGACACCTTGCAGGATTCTCAACGGATCCTTGCGGTAGCGCCGCCTAGCGTCACAATGGGATGCGGACCGCGCCGAACACCGGGAAGGCTTGTGATGAGCAGTACTCGTCTCGGGTTCGGTCTGCTGGGTCCGCTGCAGGTCTCCGTGAACGACGCGCCTGTCGCTCTGGGTACGCCCAAACAGCGCGCGGTGCTGGCATTCCTGCTGATCAACCGTAATCGGGCGATCAGCACCGAATCGCTGATCGACGCTGTCTGGGACGGCGAGCCGGTGCCAGCGGCCCGCGCCACCATCCACACGCACGTCTCCAACTTGCGTCGCCTGCTCGGCAGTGGTGAGCCGGAGACACCCGCAGCGCTTGTCAAAGCGGCTCCCGGTTATCGGCTCAACGTGGCTGCCGGCAGTTGCGATCTGGACCGGTTCATCGCCGAGAAGAGTGCCGGGATCAACGCTGCCGCAGCCGGTCGGTTCGAGGCAGCCGGCACGCACCTGGCCGCAGCGTTGGCCCAATGGCGCGGCGACGTCCTCGAAGATCTGCGCGGATTCCGATTCGCCGATACCTTCGCCGCGGCCTTGGCCGAGGACCACGTGCTGGTACACACCAGCCGCGCTGAGGCCGAGATCGCCTGCGGGCGCGCCGCAACCGTCATCGCCGACCTGGAAGATCTCGCCACCAAGCATCCGTACCGCGAACCCGTGTGGGCTCAACTCATCACCGCCTACTACCTCGCGGAGCGGCAGTCCGATGCGCTCCAGGCCTACCGGCGCGTCAAATCGGTACTGGCCGAAGACCTCGGCATCGACCCCGGACCCACCCTCAGTGCGCTGCATGCGCGGATCCTGCGTCAGGAGCGCCTCGATATCCGGCAGGCCGCCATGGCCACCGCGGCGCGCACCGTGAGCGCCGGACGCACCGCCGCCAGTCGAGGTGCGACGGCCGCCGCGCTGCGCGACGCCGACGGACGCCGATACCCGTTGAAGCCGAACGTCACCCGGATCGGCCGGTTACCCGACAACGACATCGTGCTCGATGACGCCGAGATCAGCCGCCACCATGCCGTGATCATCGACACCGGAAGCAGTTTCGTCATCACCGATCTGCAGTCGGCGAACGGCGTGCAGGTGCGGCAGGAACGTATCCACCCCAGTGCCACCGTCGGCGACGGCGACCACATCCGCATCTGCAGCCGCGAGTTCACCTTCGAACTTCAAAGCGCTGCGCCGTGACATCCATTCGCAGCGGCCGGGTGTGGGCCCTCATCGCCGTCTTCGCCGCGATCGCGCTCGCCGCGGGGGTGATCATCGGGACTCACCTCGGTTCACGCGGGTCCGCACCGGAACGCTCCACGGCTGCCACGTCACTGGCCGCGGAGTTCGCCCGGCTGCAGCCCCAGTTACATGCCGTGGCGGGCATCGCGCTCAGCGGGGTCGGACCCGGACAGGAGCCGATGACCTTGGGCGAGTGGCAGAGCGGCCCCGCCTGGTCGACGATCAAGGTGCCGTTGATCATCGCCGCGCTCCGTGAGGAGGAGCCCCCGCGGGTCACCGAGCCCATGACTGCGGCCATTACCGAATCCGACAATGCCGCAGCGGAATCGATCTGGGAGAGCCTGGGCTCGCCGGCCGAGGCCGCAAGTAAGGTCGAAAACGTGCTGCGGCAGGCCGGTGATCCCACAATCGTCCAATCGCAACGGGTGCGCCCGGAGTTCAGCGCCTCGGGGCAGACCGACTGGCCGCTCACGGATCAGGTGAAGTTCACCTCGGTTGCCGTGTGCGACAACGAGAACGATCCGGTATTCGACCTCATGGGACGGGTCGAACCCGATCAACGGTGGGGCATCGGCACGATTGCCGACAGCCGACTCAAAGGTGGCTGGGGACCGTCACCCACAGGTGGGTATCTGGTTCGCCAGATCGGTGTCCTGACCACCCCGACGGGAATGGTGGCCGTGGCGTTGGCGGCGCTGCCGGATTCGGGGAAGTTCGAGGACGGAACCGCCGCGCTTACGCGGATGGCCACTTGGCTGCGTGAACGTCTGGGTGCCCTGCCGACGGGACACTGCCCGGCTCACCAGAGATAGACACGGGCATTCTTGCCGCCCGTGCAGGTGATCCAGCTGTCACCCGGAGACTGCTGACAGTGCATCAGGAAGTTGGAGCCGTCGCACAAGGCGCCGGGCACCTTGCCGCAATCCACGGCGCCCGGCGCCGACACCGCGCGCGGCAGCGGGCTCGCGTTGCCGTATTCGGCCCAGTACGACGTCAGCACGCTGTTGGTGAAAAGGCATGAGGTTTCCGCGGTTCCGCGTCCGGCGCGGCTGCCGAATCCCGTGCCGGTGGTCACCGCGAAACCGTCGTCGCACGACTGGTGCAGGCTGCTCTGATCCGGTCCGGTGACCAGGGGCGGCAACGGGCCCCCGCCGTGCGCCGGGTCTCCCGCCGACGCCGTGGCCGGTGTATCCGCGGGCTGGCCCGCGTTCTTGACGAGCATGCCGATGACCACGCCGATGCCACCGAGGATCAGCGCGGCGGCTACCGCGATGACGGTCGGCAGCACCCAACCGCGCCTGCGCGGTTCGGACTCTGCGTGAACCGGTGTGGGGTGGTCGGGCACCGGACTGTAGACGGGCGCGGCAAGCGTCGCCGCGACGCTCGGAGCCGGGTGCGTTGCGGTCGCCGGTGCCGAACCGGCCTGCAGCGCCCGCTGCGCGGCACGCCCCAATCCGCCTGCGGTTCCGTACCGGTCGTCGGGGTCCTTGGCCATGCCCCGCGTGATCACATCGTCGAAAGTCGCGGGTACGGCAGGATTCGTCGTGCTGGGTCGCGGAGGCGGTACGGAGATATGGGCGGCGAGCACGCTTTCCAGATCGTCACCGGGAAACGGCACATGGCCGGTCAACGATTCGTACAGCACACAGGCCAGCGAGTACGAATCGACCGCGGATGTCACCGTCTTTCCGGTGAACCGTTCGGGCGCCATGTAATTCAGGGTGCCGATGCGGCTTCCCTCGGTAGTCAGGTGGCTGTCCCCCTCGCTCTCCGCGATGCCGAAGTCGACCAGGTAGGCGAAATCGGCTGGGGTGACGATGATGTTCTGCGGCTTGATGTCACGATGGATCAAACCGGCGGCGTGTGCCGCGTCGAGCGCAGCAGCGACCTGGGTGACGATGGCCACCGCCCGGGCCGGCGCGAGCGGTCCGTCGGCGATCAGATCCGACAGCGTTGCGCCCTGCACCAGACGCATGTCGATGTACAGGTTGCCGTCGATCTCGCCCCAGTCGTGGATGGGGATGACATGCGGCTCCTGCAGGACCGCGGCGGCGTGGGATTCGCGTTGGAATCGGGTCCGAAACGTGGTGTCGTGTGAGTACTGGTCGGCGAGAATCTTCAGGGCGACGGTGCGGTTCTTGTCGTTGTCGAAGGCCTCGTATACCTCCCCCATTCCGCCCCTGCCGAGTAGGCGCGTGATGGAGTACTTACCGAACGTCGTGCCGACGCGCGAGTCCACTGCCGATCCCCCTGGTCGTTCGTTATAGACGCAGTATCGCCTGCACGGCCACGCGATGCAGATGATTGCCGACCTTGCGGCCCGGTCAGGGGCTCCCGATCGCGGGCACTGTGTCGGGCGGGCCCTTTGGCCGTTGGTACCCGGGGCAGGCTATCTCGATCTTGACCTGGCGCCATCCCGGCCCCTCCTCGGCAGGCATCCGTCCACTGATCGTGTAGACGTCGTCGACCTTGATGGCCGTCATTTCCTGCGAGTCCTGGGTGAAGCCACTGCCTTCGGGGAGATGAAAGCCCGCCGCCGTGACGACCAGGCGGTGTGTCGTCGCCAGCATCACCCGGACGCTGCGTCGGTGATTGGTCGCCGACGGCGAGGCATAGATCAGCAGATTGCCGTCGGGAAACCTGGTGCAGGTGACATGCGCGGCCAGGGTGTGCACGTCACCGTCCAACACGATCGAGACGTCGGACGTCCCGCCACCCGACGCGCACCCGGCCACGAGTGTTATCGCAGCTACCGGCGCCGCGACACCGACGACGGCACGCATGTGTGCAGTATGAACCGGTGATTGCGCCGGAGCGACCGGAACTAGAGTCGGCCGGCGGCGAAATCGGCTGCCTGCGCGACCTTTCCGGACTGCACATACGACACGTGCGCACCCATGTCCCAGCCACCTTCCCAACAGATCGGGTCAGCTTCGTTGCACTGGTCGATCGAGTTGGCGGCGTACTGCGGCGCCAGCGTCGGCAGCGGCATCCCGGAAGCCAGGAGGCCCGAGAAGCTGGTGCGCGGCGTACCGAACAGCGCGGTGGCCGCCACGTGATCGGCGGTCTGGGGAGACGCTGCGGTGGTGGCCTGCTCGATGACGGCCGCGCCCTGCGAGTAGCCGCCCAGCACCATCTTCGTGTTCGGGCAACTGGCCGCGATGGACTCGATCAGCGACCGCGCCGCGTCGGTGCCGGCCGGGGTGCTGTTGTGGAAGTCGTTGTTGGCCGGGTAGTCCACCGCAGTTCCGTCGACGGTGCGCGGTGCCACCCGGGCCCGCAGGTCGTCGACGAACGGACCGCCGACGCTGCCCAGGCCAGGCGGTTCATTGGTGCCGCGGGCGAACACCACCTGAACATCGGGGCACGGCGCCGCCGCGGCCGGCGCGGCTGTAGCCATAGGGACAGCTGCGGCGAATGCCGCCAAGGCCAGGATCAAAGCAGGCTTGCTGGTCATACCGATCGATCGTAGGACCGCAGGCGCCGTTCCCCCGATCGGTGGACACGCGATTCCGACGATTCATGGCCTGACCAGCGGACAGACGTGGCGGCTCCCAGCCGGGATGGTGTTTTCAACACACCAACACCGATCGAGGGGAACACCACATGACCACCAACACCACCAACCGCATCGGCTACTTCCGCCGCGCCGCACTCATCGCCGCAGCGGTGGCCGTACCGGCAATCGGAATCGCCGGCGCGCCGACCGCCAGCGCTCAGGCCGCCGATTTCGGTCCGTGCGGAAACGTGCACGACAACGTCGACCTCTGGAAGGACGTCAAATACGCCACGCCAGCACACAAGGACGGCGCCATCGACGTCGTGTTCCCCGGCGGGGACAAATCCCGCGGCTACGCGGTCCGGCAGGGACACAAGCCGGCCCAGCTCACCGACCTGCTGGTGATCCCGACGGCCCGCGAGACCGGCATCGAGTGCGACAACCTGACGGAAGCCGGCGCTCCCCACTACTTCAAGGACGCCTTCGAGCAGGCCAGCATCCTGCCGCCAGGCAACCAGGGCCAGGCTCCGGACTGGGCACTGGGCATCAACTCCGCCGACAACCGCGGCCAGGATCAGCTGCACATCCACGTGACCCTGCTCGACCCCACCGCCCGCGCCGACATCGACCAGGCCGTCAAGAACCACAAGGTCACCAAGGATGAGAAGGCCTGGAAGACCTCGGTGATCGGGGTGCGTGGCCACACCGAGAAGGGCCCGATCGAGACGAGCCCCCGCGGCTACCGGGCCTGGAACACCGACAACATGGACCAGAACTACTTTGCCGCGCTGAACACCCAGATCGTCGCGCCGCTGAAGAAGGCGGGCGCCGACGTGGGCATGAACAACGAGACCCTGCTGATCACCAAGAACCACCAGGGACCCGGGTTCATCGTGCTCGCCAGCGACGAGAAGTCCGGCATGACTCCGTTCGGCGTCAACAACATCGAGCGGCTGCTCGACAAGGGCTGACGCTGCCCCCAAGCCCAACGGTCACCCGAGCACGGGTGGCCGTTGATGTTGGATCGGTGCCCCAGTCGGACTCGAACCGACACTGTGCGGATTTTAAGTCCGAGATTGGTGGCGTTTGTCCACACTGAACACATGCTTATCGAGCCACTGAACTGACCCGACTCGGAGCCGCGTGCATACATCCCGCTTACAGACATGCCTCACGCGGGAATATGGGGGTCGGCTGAGCAGACATCTCGAATCCGGTGAAGAAATCCAACAGGTTTCGACGCACGCCCGTGACAAGATCACTTAGTTGATCAACTAGATTGCGGGGGTCAGGCTCGGGTGATGGGAAAGACGCTTTGGTAGCGCCGCAGCGAGATGACACGAAGCGGCTCGGGCGCGCAGTGGTGTTTGTGCACCAGCACGACCACCGAATCACAAACCCGCTAATCCGGGCAGAGGTCGAGGTACTGCTGCTTACGGGTAAGGCCATGGATTTCGCTGCCAGGCTGAAAGGTCACCAGGATTTCGTGACCCTCTCTGACGAGCTCGTTCGTCGATATGCCGCATATGCGGGATTGGGAAATCTTGAGCTGATGAACACCGTTCTACCGGCTCTCAAACGGGCGGACCTCATTGACTACCAGCTCGCGGACGGGCAAATCACGCATCTCGATGAGTACGTCGGCATCTCAGCTACCGTTGTTGAGCAAACAGTTGCCGTGTTGAATGCGTTGTCACCTCGACGCTCAGATCTTGCGTTCCTGCACTCAGTGGAAGTTGGTGCCATAGCACCACTCGCCGAAAGCCAGCACCTCGAGCAGATTGTTGCGCGTGGTTTCTCCGATGAGGAAGCCGCAGGGGCGCTGCAGCTTTCCCGAGCGGTAGGGCTCAACCTGGATGCACCGTCACAAGAGCTCAACGAGACAGTGGTGTACAGCCCGTACGTCTGGGGCACTAAACAACTCTCGCTCGCTAAGTTCCTACATAACCTCCCGCCGAATGAACGCGACGCGCTGCTCGGCATGAGCGAACAAGTGCTGTCCACTCCTGGCCTGCACATATCAAAATTGGCCGCCTCGAGCGCAATCGTCAGGAGCGCACAAAGTGCAGGCTTGATCCAAGTGGCGTCTGTGCGGACGTCGACGGGTGCAAGCTCAAGCTATGCGTTCTCCCCTCTCCTAGAAACCGAGGACAACACATGCACCACCACTGAGGCGTTCCACATGCGCAAGCTCTTCGTAGCGCACATCCTCTTCGGCCATGAGAAGTCCCGACCCGGTCTAGGGAACATCGCGAGTCCGAGTGTGTTGGTTAGTTCGCTCATCAACCGTGGTCGGGTGGGGCCGGCGACGAACATCGGGACCGACTATCACCTGCTGGAGGCCGCTGGCGTCGTCGCTGTGGAACCTGTTGGTAACCGGGCCTTCCTGCGACTGGTGAAGCCTGAGATCGCCGAGGCAGGGCTCGACTGGATTCGCAAGATTACGGACCCGACTGGTACTGCTGATCTCACACTCTCGCAACGACCCGCTGAGTTCGTAAGTCCTGAGGATGCACGTCGGGTCGATGTTTCTTGGGCCTCCCACGAGATAATGGTGTCCTCGATCAACGAACTTCGGAAGGAAATGCAGCGTGCCGCCCGCCGCGAAGACCCCTGGAATTGACGCTGGAACTCAAGCTGAGGTCCGGGTAGCGCAAGCTTGGTTCTGGGACGGCTGCTACGTACGCCGGGGCGTCGATCTACAGCATCGGTTCGGAGCCGACGTCTCGCTGGTGACGGATCTAGATGTCCTCTGCATCGCCTTCGACGATTCACTAGTCGCCCACAAGTACATCGGTGAAGTTAAGACCGGAACCTCGAAGAGCACTCCGAGACCCCTTGATCGAGCGCTATGGATTCGCGGACTGCGCGAGGTTGTCGGCGCTGAAGCCAGCGAAGTCACAACCGCGCTCCGGGTCTCGAACGTGGTCCGCGACGTCTGCAACCGCCTCGGGACCACCATCCAGCACCTAGATGATCTGCAGAAGCGCGAAATGCGCTTGCGCATCAGCGAAGTTGCGGACATGGGCTCTCAGGGCGAAACCGTTGCCCTGCTGCGCGCCGAGGTTGCCTCCTTTGTCAAGTCCGATGCAATCTTGGAACGAGGCTACTGGTTCCTAGTCTCCGAAGTATGGTTTCTGGAACCGTTTGATGCGCTGAAACGCACCCTCGGGTTGATACGTCAACTGAGCAAAGCATGGCCGCCGGAAACTGATCGAGTAGCGAACCGTGTTGCGCGTTGGTTCTTTGCTGAGGCGATTTCAATCGCAACGGTGAACATCGCACTAGTGGCACGCAAAGCCGTCACGATGGACCCAAAGTCCTTTGCGGACACCGCAACGGCACAGCTGTCGTCGGGCGACATCCCCTTCCACTCGATGCGCGCATTGTCTGACCGCGTAGACGAGTACGTCGGCAAGTTACTCGCTTCCGTAGATGCTCCAGCAGACATGCTGGCGAGCGCAATCGGCGCGTTCCTTCCTTCGCCACCCAGCTACGCAGAACCCCTGCTCGAACTGATCATGAGACTTGCAGCTGAGGCATCGATCACGGCACGCCTACCCAGACAACTGGATTTGATTCTGTTCGAACGCCTAGTCCACCAACGACAACTAGCGCCCGCACTCTATCCACGATTGAACCTAACGCCGTCAACCGAACGAATGATGCGGTTGGTCGCGGCATTTTTACGGGGGCAGTTCAGCATCCCCGAACCGGTGGATAAAGCTTTGACGTCATCTCTAGCCCCTTCCCCTTCAAAGCCACCGTCATCGAAGACTGACCCCACATCACCTGATGTCCCTCGGAGCGAGGAGCCAGCCGCGCAAGGCCCCCCATCCGCGGCAACCACGACTACCTCCGCCCCTGAGCCGGCCAAGCGCGAAAGCTCCTCCGATACCGATCAAATCGGCGTGCTGCCACGGGTCGAGGGGGTGGGTTCACCTCCGCTTCGTCAGAACGGCAGTCAAACTCAGACGCGACGGTGGCAGTTAGTACTTGAAAACCAAACTGACAGCCCCGTGACAGACGTGACATTTCACTATGAGGACGCTAACGGTCAGCAAGTACTGGAGTTCGACGTGCTTGCCGGAAAACACCACAGCATCGATCTCCTCGCCCCCCACGAATCGGTCGAATTTCCGCTCCTCCAAGTGTTCGGCTCCCCGCGGTCGGCGATCTGTGCCGTCGAGTGGTCCGATAAGGAAGGGCAACGACACGCTTCCCGGGTCACCGTCCAGGTCCCCTAGATCGGTGAAACTGCGAACCACACGTCATCCGATTTTCAACTCTCGGACAACGGACGTTAAAGGGTGGCGCGGCTAACGCCCAGTGCATCGGAGACCACGGGCGTCAGCTCACCGTTTCCCCGCGTCCAGGAAGGCAGCGTGACTGGTGACGGTTCGCTCACGGCACCGAAGATTACAACCTTCTTACATTCGTCAGCCGGGGACAGCTAAAAACATGCACTGACTTGGTGCCCCCAGTCGGACTCGAACCGAAACTTGGCGGATTTGAAGTTGACCCTGTACGCTTTGCCCCGATTTCAGCAAACCCCTATCGGCGCAGGTAGCAACATCGCGTGATCTACGAACCATGCTGTGTACCGACCGATTTCGGATGACTGATGGTGTTTGTTGGCGGTAGCGAGCTGCGTTCTGTCGGTCCCCTGGTGCTGGTGCTGGGGTAGTGCTGGGGCGAAATCGGCCCGCACAGCGAACGCCGCAGGTCTGGCACGTTCGATGCATTGGCTACCAAACCGCGCAAGCGCTGGGGTGAGACGGCAAACGCCGTGAGAGTAGGTTAGCTGGGCGTTTCGCTAGGTAAATCAGCCGAAATTTCCGAGCGTGCCAGTACTGTCCACGCCGTGGGAATCTGGAAGACCTATCGAACCTTCAGCACAGCGGTGCAGTGGCTTCTCGGGCTGTCGTTCGTTCTGGGTTGCGTTGCGCTGGCGGTTGGCGTGCGTATCGACGTCATGCGGCCCGCGTGGTGGGCAAATCTCTCATTCACACAAAACGTCGCAGCATCACTGGTCGGATTCCTAATTGGCGTTCCAGTTGCACTCACCGGACTGGCTGCGTTTACAGCAGACCGCGAACACCGGATCGAACTCGCCAGGGTCGAAGCTCTCTCACATACGACGTGGGCGAGATTTCGCGAGGCTATATCGGAGTTCTGTAATCAAAACCGCCGTGACGCCCTGGCGGAAACGGTACCCGAACTGGATAAAAGCAAACGGGCCGTCTCCGAACTCTTGGAAGCAAATCTAACCAAATACCAAACGGCTACACATCCAAAAAATGAGCACTTCCCAGAATTCGGTGCCGAATACGTAACAACGCGTAATGCATTCGAAAGAAATTACTACAAGGTTACCCGAAGTATCGGCACCACCTCGGAGATCGAGCTGGGATGGAGCAGGGTGCTTGCGACATGGACTGAGCTAGATGGGTACGTAAAGAATCAGCGCAGCAAAGTGGGATTGCCCTGGCTCATCGATGAAATCGACACAGATATACGCAACCGGATCACTGGCCGAGAAAATCCTATGAATGAGTTTCTACGCGTACACGAATACGACGCCGGCGGTGCCGAAAAGACCAGCATGGGTGAATTTCTTCGAAACATTAATGACTCCGGCGAACCGAATACAAATGACGCTGACAAATTTGGAACCTGGCTTGTACTCATGTCGGTAATGTTCAGCGATAAACACGTCTCCGATTACGGCAAGCTAGCCAATGCCGCGCTAACCGACCTTTCCGGATTACTGAGCGCATTTCAGCGGGCCAACGATGCGGGTTGGCCTAGCGCAATTCCAACCCTGGCGGGCTCATGAGCATCCTAGCCACGGTAGAACCGTGGCTAAAGGGTGCGATCGGACCGGTCGTCGGTTACGTGCTCGGCGTGGCAACTCCCTACGGGCGTCGGTTTCTACGCACGGCGAGAAGACAACCCGACCTACAAATTCACGTCGAGCACGATCCGGCCATCATTTTCGCGAATGCCCCTCGAAATACGGTCGGATGCCCGATGTTCGTTCCCGGCTCAACCGTCAGCTTGAATCCTGGTGATACCCAAGACGCATTCGCGATTCGGCAATGGGCACTTGAGCACGACGGGTTTCCTGCCATAACCGACTCCGTAGAGGTGACCCTTACCGCGTGGGAAAAGCTCGATGTGGTCGTGGACGCTGTAACGATCAATTGCCGCCAGATACCGATTCCTGACGGCATCGTTGTCATGGCACCCGTTGGCGGTGCGGATATCCATCGAAAGCGGCTCAACGTAGAACTGGCGGCGCATGGGGCACGCGCTGAATACGTTCCTCTCAACGATGATTCGACCAATTTCTCGTTCAAGCTTGGTAGCGGAGATACAGCGAAAATCTACTTGAACGTGTCGGCCGCGAAGTGGAGCAGTGAAAGTGAACGTGGTTACGAATGGACTGCCGATCTACATCTGCTGGTCAACAACAAGCGCAAAACAATTACCGTTGGCGATAACGGCACGCCATTTGAATTCGCTCGGCGGGACGCCGGGCCGATGACGCTGTGGAACGGCAGTGAATGGCAGTAGCCTGCCGCCCCAATCCCTAGCCAGTGGGTTGGCCAGCGGTACCACGTTCGTGATCGATTTCGGTTCTGGCGCGGGGTTTTCCGATTCGGCTGCCTCGCCCTCAATCAGGTCTGAATACACCATGAGCGTCACGGTGTGATCGGGGTGCCCAGCCACTGCGACACCGTGCGGAAATCGGTACCCGAACCCAACCACGTGTAGACACAGCCAAGGCGACGCGCTCAAGGCAGCTGCCGACAGTTTCGGGCGGGTTGTAACAATCGGTGACACCGACACCGACACCGGCGCTGGCGGCTGACCTCAAACCACCGAAATAGTCTCTACCAGTGCTTTTACAGTGCCCCCAGTCGGACTCGAACCGACACTGTGCGGATTTTAAGTCCGCTGCCTCTGCCAATTGGGCTATGGGGGCGTCGCACGAGAGCATATTTCAGGTCGATTCGCCGTCATCGGACCGCCCTCCCGAGCACATCATCCGGGGGCGAACCGGCGCAGACCGAACGCCCGAGAACCGAGCTGCAGATCAACCGACCTCGACAACGACCTTGCCGAACGGGCCGCGATCGAGATTGTCCAGCGCCGCCGGCAGATCATCGAACCTATGGCGCGCACCGACCACGGGTTTCGTCCCCGTGCTGTCGATGGCGCTGACCAGGTCGCTCAGTGCACGGCGATGCCCCGTGCCGATGCCGTGAATCGTGATGTCTTTCATCAGGATTGGCATGACCGGCGTCGAGACCTCGAACCCGTCGAGCGCGCCGATGAGATGGATGTGGCCACCGACCGCGGCGACTTGCGCGGCCTTGCCGAGATGAGCGCCCCCGACGAGCTCCAGCACATGGTCCACACCGCGGTCGCCCGTGATGGCGAGGATGGTTTCGGCCCAGTCCGCGCTCCGCCGATCCACGACGTGGTCTGCGCCCAGTTGGGTGACGCGGTCCAGTTTGTCCGCACTGCCCGACACGATGACCTCGGCGCCGTGCATCTTCGCGATCTGAAGTCCGAACAGCGCGACGCCACCGGTACCTTCGACCAGCACGACCTCACCGGCCCGCACGTGCCCGCGTTCGACCAGCGCGAACCACGCCGTGAGCCCGGCCACCGGCAGCGTGCTGGCTTCTGCCGGCGACAGGGTCCTGGGAGCCCGGACCACCCAATCCTGGGGAAGCACTACGCATTCGGCGAGCACCCCGGGGTAGAAACCGCCGAGCGTCCAATACGAGGGCGTCCGCGCGTCACCCGCCCGGGCACCGTCGATCCAGTCCGGGGTGAACACCGAGATCACCTGATCGTCGACGGCGAATCGGGTCACCGAATCTCCGACCGCGACGACGGTCCCGGCGAGATCGGACCCCGGCGTGAAGGGGAATTCCAGTGGCAGGCCGCGCCCGGTTTCGATCACCATCTTGTCGCGATGGTTCAACGCAACCGCGGCCACCTTGATCAGGACGTCGCCGGGGCCCGGTTGCGGGATGGCCACCTCACGCAACCAGAGCGCGTCTCGGCCGATTCCATCCATCTCCCAGCGGCGCATGATTTCAGCCATGCGGTGCTGCAACCAGGCCGGACAGACGCATATTCCCCGGGGATGCCGGGCCGACCGGCGGAACTACGACCCGCGCTGAGGGGGTTGCGCAGATTTGGTTGAATGTGTCCCAGGGGTGGGACAGCGACGGGGGCCGCACATGCCAAGCAGTATCGCCAATTCGATTGCCGTAGTTGCCGAATGGATCGCGGCAGCGCTCGGACCACGGGCGATGCGGGTGATCGCCCACATCAACAAGTACGTCACCAATCCGCTGCAGCGGCTCTGGGCACCATGGTTGCCCTACATGGCGGTCATCGAGCACACCGGCCGGAAGTCGGGCAAGCCGTACCGGACCCCGGTCATGGCGTTCGTCGACAGCAAGTCCGTCTCGGTAGTGCTGAACTACGGCGAGCACTCCGATTGGGTGCGCAATGTCCGGGCCGCCCGATCGGCCCAACTAGTGCATCGCGGCAGGCACTACCAACTGAGCAATCCCCGCATCATCCCGGCCACTGACCAGAAGGCGCGGTTGGTCGCCACCCTGACACCGGTTTCTACGCCTGGGTCGTGAAAATCGGGGCAGCACGGCCCTGGTGTCGAAAGCGGCGCCGTGGCCATGGTGGAAGCCCGCTCTGACTGCTCGATGCCACCGAGCGTGCGCAAAACGCGCCGAGTCGGGGCAGCAGCCCGCACGTTCGCCCAGATAGGCAACAGCACCCGGCGTAGGCTGCGCATATCCCGACTCCCGGGAGGCTGCGATGCCCGAACTGGCCATCGAACTGCGCGACGTGGTGCGCGAGTACAAGGTCGGCGGTCAGATCGTGCGCGCCCTCGACGAGATCAGCCTCCGACTCAACGGCGGCCAGTTCGTGTCGATCGTCGGCCCCTCCGGCGCAGGTAAGAGCACACTGCTGCACCTGCTCGGCGCACTGGACTCCCCCGATTCCGGCTCGATCACCTTCGACGGCGAGGAAATCGGCGCCCTGGGCGACGAGCAGCAGTCGGCGTTCCGTCACCACCGGGTCGGCTTCGTCTTCCAGTTCTTCAACCTGTTGCCGACCCTGTCTGCCTGGGAGAACGTGGCCGTCCCGAAGCTACTCGACGGGGTCCGGCTCGGCAAGGTCAAACCGCAGGCCGTGGAACTGCTGGACCGCGTCGGCCTCGGCAACAGGACCGAGCACCGCCCGTCCGAACTCTCCGGCGGCCAGATGCAACGCGTCGCGGTGGCCCGGGCCATGATGATGGACCCGCCGCTGATCCTGGCCGACGAACCGACCGGCAACCTCGATTCGACGACGGGTGCGGCGATCTTGACCCTGCTGGCCGAGGTCGCCCACGAGGAGGGTCTGGGCCGGCTGGTGGTGATGGTGACCCACAATGCCGACGCGGCGGCGGCCACCGACCGGGTGATCACCCTGCAGGACGGGCGGCTCGGCTCCGACGAGATGTCGGTGGTGCCGGGGTGAAACTCGCGGCCGCGGCGAGTCGGCTCCGAGTGTTCAGCCTGCGCGAACTCACCGTGCACCGGCGGCGCACCCTTGCCTCGATCGCCGTAATGGCCGTGTCGGCAATGTATCTCGTCACGATCCTCGGCATCTTCGGGTCGATCACCGGATCGGTCAACCGGCTCGCCGACGGTGTCGCCGGCATCGCCGCGCTCGAAGTATCGGGAGTCACCGACGCGGGATTCCCCGACGCCGTCCTGGCCGACGTCGCCAACGTTCCCGGCGTCGCGACCGCCGCACCGATGATCCGGATGACCACGCCCACCGCCACCGAAACGGTCCTGCTGTTCGGCGCCGACGACCGCAGCCGCGCCTTGGAAGGCGCGCTGAAAGATGCCGTCGGAGTGGAGGTCCAATCCCCGACGGCACAGGAGGGCGTCCGCGTCGGACCCGCCGTCGGCCACGCGAAAGGCGAGACGTTCCAGCTCGGCTCGGGATCGGTGACCGTCGCCGAGGTCCTGGAGGGCAAGCAACTCGCCGACCTCAACGGCGGTCACTACGTGCTGGCCCCACTTCCGTTGGCGCAGAGCGTGACCGGACGCCTCGGCCAGCTCGACTCGATCCTGATCACCACCACCCCGGACGCCGATCTCAACACGGTGCGCGAGCAGGTCACCGCGGCCGTGAACGGCAGGGCCATCGTCGCCGCGCCGAGCTTGCGGGCCGCCCGGGCCGGTGACGGGGTCAAGTTGATGAACTACATGGCGCTCATGGGCGCGGCGGTCGCGTTGGTGGTCGGCGCGTTCCTGATCTACACGACGATGACCATGGCGATCGCCCAACGCCGCCCGGTCATCTCGATGCTGCGTGCGATCGGCGGCCGGCGCGCGACCATTGTCCGCGACATGCTCGCCGAGGCCGCGATCCTCGGGCTGATCGGCGGCACCATCGGGTCGCTGCTGGGAATAGCACTGGGCCGCATGGCGATCGGCCGGCTGCCACCGACGGTGACGCAGGGTCTCGAGGCCCGCATCGAATACTGGTTGCCCAGCTACGCGATCCCGGTCGCCGTCGCGGCCACCGCACTGACGAGCGTGGCGGCGTCGGCGATGGCCGCCCGCCAGGTGTACAAGGTCTCACCGATCGAGGCGCTGGCCCCGGTCGGAGTGTCGGCCGCGGACAACGTGCCGCGCTGGCTGCGCATCGCTACCGGAATCGCCGCGGTGGCCGTGCTCGCGGCGTCGATCCTGGTGGTGTTCTACCTGCCGGGCTCCATGGCGTTCGTCGCGATCGCCGCCCTGTTCACCGCGCAGATCGCGCTCGGTTTCGCGCTGGCCGGGCCCATCGTCAAGGCCACCGCCGCGGTGGCGCGCCTGTTCGGCTCGGCCGGTGCCCTGGCGGCGGCGACGGTGGAACGCGCCCCACGGCGCGTGTGGGCCACCGTGATGACCGTGCTGATCGCCGTCGTCACGACCGTGGTGATCACCGGGACCAACAACGACATGATCCGGTCGGCGCGCGACGTCTTCGCACCGGTCGCCGACGTCGACGTCTGGGTGAGCGCCAATTCACCCGACCAGTACCCCACCGACCTTCTGCCGCAAGGCCTTACCGACAAGGTCACCGAGGTGCCCGGGGTCGGGCACGTCACCGAAGGTTCCCTGGGCTTCGCCGTCGTCGGCGGCACCCGCGTCATGCTCGACGGGTTCGCCCCCGGCAGCCACGACGCCCTCTTCCGCGCCCTCGACGACCGGGTCCGCAACGACGTGCTCGCCGGCCACGGCGTCGTGCTCTCGCAGAACCTGGGCAAGACCCTGGATGTCCAGGCGGGCGACCAACTGGAGTTGCAGACGCCGCACGGCCCGCAGCGGACAACCGTGTTGGCCCTGGTGCCGTACTTCTCCACGGTGATCGGCACCGTCGGGATGGGCCTCGATCAGATGCGCGCCTGGTTCGACCGGCCCGGCGCGACCACCCTCCAGGTCACCGCGGCCAGGGGCACCGACCCCAACCGCCTGCTGGCCAACATCCGCCATGTGGTGCCCGCGCCGAACCATACTTATGACGGCCGCACCGCGCTGGCCGGTCTCGAAGCGCCCCTGCACCAGAGCATGCTGATCGCCAACGCCGTGTGGATCATCGTGGTGTTCGTCGCCGCCGTGGCGCTGCTGAACACACTGACGCTGTCGGTGCTGGAACGGCGGCGCGAGATCGGGGTGCTGCGCGCGATGGGATCCAGCCGCCGCTACACACTGGCCATGGTGCTGGCCGAGGCCGCGGCCATCGGCATCGTCGGCGGTGTCCTGGGGCTGATCGTCGGGCTGGTCGATCAGTGGCTGTTCAGCCTCGTCAGCGGAGACATCATGAATTTCAACGTCACGTTCCGGCCGAGTGCGATGGCGCTGGTCTTCACTCTCGGCGCACTGGCGATCAGCCTGCTGGGCTCGCTGCCGCCGGCACGACGCGCGGCGCGACTCAACATCATCGAGGCCGTCAGCGTCGAATAGTCGCGACTCCCTGCAGATGTGGCGTACACGGAGGCGGCACCAGCGTCCGCCGGGTACTGCGCAGCCCGCTGGTGTCGAACCCGGCCGCGGCGATGGCGTCGACGGTACGGCGGTTCGGCTCACAGCCCGATGACAACCACGCCCACGGCCTGGCGATCAGATCCTGGAACCGCCCCATCAAGCCCTCACCGCGCACATGCTCGAGCACGACCAACCGCCCATCGGGGGTCAGCACGCGCCGGATCTCGGCGAGCGTGGCGGGCACATCATCAACCGAGCACAACACCAGACCAACATGAACCGAGTCGAAACTGCTGTCCGGGAACGGAATCGATTCGCCCGCCCCGGCGACGACATCGACGTCGACACCGTTGCGACGGGCCAGCGCACTGGCCATCCGCCGCATCGCGGGATCGGGCTCCACCGCCGCGACGGACGTCACCGCGTCGGGTAGGAACAACAGATCGGTTCCCGGCCCGACCCCGATCATCAGCAACCGGCCGGTCGCATGACTCATCGCCGACCGGCGGTATCGCCGGTAGAACAGCCTGTCGAATATCGGCATACCGAGCCGATACACGTACGGGAACAACGGGTTACGGTGCCTCAATCCGAGCCCCCCAGATCCATTCGGAACGGTGGATACTCGTCGGTCATCAGCGAGACGTACGCGGCGACCCGGTAGCGCCACCGCACCATTCCCATCAGGAAGTCGAACATGCTCTGCGAGACCGTCCCCCGGACCAGCAGCCGCACCGCGGAGATGACGCAAAGTACTTGCAGGGGGGCCTCCATCGCCCAGCACATGATGATCTGCGGCAGCGCCAGCAGCCACGACTTCACCAGCACCGGCCATCTCGAAAGTTGTTCGGGATAGTCGACCTGGAGGTCGCCCGGATAGTCGGCCTGGGGTTTGAGGGTGAACGGCGGGTACTGGTCGGTGGTGTTCATCGGGAACCGGTAATTCATCACCCGCCACGACCAGCGCAGCACCCCGACGTTGAAATCGAACAGAGGCCGCGGATACCGGCCGGTGAACAGGATCGCGATACCCGCGGCGAGCACCACCAGCGGGTACACCAGGTAGAGGCCGATGAGGATCGGGTAGTGCGGCACGGCCAGCACGCACCATTTGACGAGCCACAGGCGGTTCGACGGCGCGTCGATCGCGCCCCGCACCCGTACGGGCTCAGCGGGCATGTTCGTCACTGCCGGACGTCGTCGCCCCGGCGAGGTCCCGACTGATACCCGCGGCCATCCGGCGGTGGCTCACCACCCGCAGGAACGTCGCCAGCACCCAGGTCATCAGCCGGTCCGGGACCATCGCGGCGGGCCGCAGCACCGCCTCACCGTGCGACACCTGCAGCGAGGCCACCCGGGATACCGCCGCGACGCGGCGTCGGCGGGTCTTCTCGTACCAGCGGAGCGCTCCGGACAGGTCGCCGTCGGGGCTGTGGCGGAAATCCGAGATCGCCTTGCACAGCACCATGGTGTCGAGCAGTGCCTGGTTGGTTCCCTGCGCCAGCGTCGGCGGCATCGTGTGCGCCGCATCGCCCAACAACGTGAGCGCGCCGTGGCCCGGCCCCGGAATGGGATGACGGAAATGCGGGTAGGGCGAACGCGCGAGGTCAGCGTCGGTCAATGTGGCGAGTACTTGGTCGACCAGCTCGGACCAGCCGGTGAAATTGGCGCGGATCACGTCGATCGGGCGCTCTGGCCTGACAAAGTCCGGCGACCACGGCAGATCGAACCACCACTGCACCTCGGTGCCTCCGGCCGGCCACAGGCCGAGGTTCCCGTGCTCGCCGACGATGACGAAAGCGACGTGGCGATCGGCCCCGTCCGGAAGCCTGGCCAGTCCTTGCCAGCTACACCAGCCCGTCGGCTCTGCATGCTGTGCGCCGACGATCTCGCGGACCGTGGAGTGCAGGCCGTCCGCGCCGATCACCAGATCACCCTCCGCACAACGGCCGTCGGCGAAATCGAGGCGAATCCCACGACCACCGTCCTCGACGCCGACCACTTGCGTGTTGCACCGAATCCGTTCAGCCGGAAAACCTTCCAGCAGTCGTTCGAGCAGAATCCGGCGCGGGACCATCCGGACCGGAGCACCCATCCGGCTCACGATCGCCGTCACGTCGAGAGTGGTCATCGGGCGTCCCGTCGACGTCACCACCCGCACCGTCGACAGCTCCTGGCCGGCGCCGTCCATAGCGACGCCGAGTTGCCGCAGCACAGTTTCGCCGTTCGACCAGATGGTGACGGCGCCGCCGCCGGCCCGCACATCGGGGCGCTGCTCGAACACCGTGACGTCATGGCCGTCCCGCAGCAATCCCCGGGCGATAGAGATGCCACCCACCCCGGCGCCGACAACCAGGATCCGCAGCGACCGTTTCGGCGCTGGCTGGACGTAGTGCCGGCTCTGGGGCCGTATTGAGCCCACGGCTCAATTTATGTCGGGTCCGGGGCCGCTGTACAGGTTTGTGCGGTACCGGCCTACCGGGGTCGCCCCGCTAAGCCGAGACGACCACCACCGGGCGCGGGAAACTCAGCGTCGCGCACGCATCGTCGAGTGTCATCTCAATGGCCTGCCCGAGTTCGGACAGATCCTCAGGACCTGTGCTGAAGTCGAACCCGCCGCCGCCGATCCACACCCGAGTGAGCACCACGGCGTGCCGGCGTCGAACATCAGCCATCTCCGCGATCAGGTCACCGACCATCTCCGGAAATCCGGTGAAACAGTCCTTACCCGAATCGATTTCGCGATACAGGCCGACGAGATCGAGCCGAGGACCGTTCAGGACCGCGGCCACCGCGTCGACAGCGCTCGCACCGAGGACGACCCGCTGCCGCCGGTGCCGCACGGCACAGGAAACCAGCAGGTGAACCTGCTCGACACTGTTGGCCACCACCCGCCCCACCCCGAGATTGGCGCTACAGAACACCAGTTCGTCAGCGCTGAACCCATCGGCATGCACCACCAATCGCATCGGATGGATGCCCGTCCCGATCGCGGTCGCCAGGTCCCCGCTGCTGCGCACCTCGACGGTCAACCCGTGATCGCGGGCCCATTTGGCCACGTTGTTGTCTCGAAGCGCCCTGGCGGGCAGGGCCAGCTCGACGGGATCAAGCGACCGGCACCACGTGGCGCACCGGTGCATCGCCTCGTGCTCGGGCGATCGCGGCAGCATCGCCGTCGATGTGGACCACAACCCAGTCGTCAGTGTCACCAGAACCTCTTCTTCACCGCGCCGCGGCCGGATGCCGCATGCGCCTGCTTCGAGCCTTCCGCTGTCACGACGGGTGGACCAGGATATTTGCGGTGTCTTGATGCGACCGGATGAAACATTCACGCTGCGTTGACATCTCGTGGCAACAATGCGTGTACAGACGGGGCGACGGTCAGCGCCGGCCGGGGGAAGCGGTAGCGCGCGCATTGCTCCTCAAGGACGTCACCGAGCGCGCCGGCGACTCGGCGCAGTGCCCACGGATGCAGACCGAACAGGCCACCGTCCATGCCCGCCAGGCTGATTCGGCTCAGCAGCACCGAATGGCTACGCCGGATCATGGCCATGTCAGCGAGCGCCGACCGCAGCGCCCCGAGCCCGATCGGATCATGCGCCGGGTCCGCCGCACAGTGCAGACCGACGGGGTCGAGCGCACGGTGCCTCAGCACCTCGGCCACCACAGCGGGCATTCCAGCGTCCGCACACACAAACACATGCTCAAGCCGGCGCGCGCCGCGGGCGAGGGCTGCGGCCTGCTCACCGGAGTCCACGACAAGCCGCGAGACCTGCCCCATACCGGCGCTCGCGAGCGCGGCGGCGTTGCGCGGGTGCATCACGAGTTGCGCCGACCGGATACCTGATGCCAGTGCCAGGTTGAGCTCCGCGGCGGTCACGACATCGACGGTGACACGGTGGCGGCGCATCCAGGCCGCGGCCGGTTCCACGTCGAGCAACTCAGCGGGGTAGCTCACCGAGAATCCTCTGAAAGCGCTGCGCCACACCGCGCAGCGCCTCAGTACAACCGCCTCGTCCAGCAACCCCCTGGGGCGCTCGACGTAACTGGTGGTCACGCGGCGTTCCGTCCACCGACCGCGACGGGGGCGGACAGAACCACCAACGGTCTCGGGAATCTCAGCGTCCCGCAGGCATCGTCGAGCGACTCATCGATCTCAGCGGCGATCCGTCGCCATTCGGCCGTCCACGTCGCGGGTGGGACGATTCGCCCGCAGCCCAGCCCGAGGCGAGTGAGCAGAACACCGTGGTCGTGCCGGACCTGGGTCATTTCGGCGATCATCTGACCGATAGCGGCCGGATAGCTGATGAAGTCGTCATCACCGGTGCCGATGTCGCAGTGCAGCCCAACCAGATTCAGCCGGTCATGCCCGATCACTGCTGCCATCGCGACATCCGCCTCGGTGCTGTCGAATCTGAAGCCGCGCGGAGCGGACCCGGTCAACGCGCGCATGGTCACGCTCGCGTCGGACATTCGGATGGCGACGTCCTGCTGTTGCACGACAACCGATCTCAGGATCTCAATCTGCTGAACCGTTCCGGTCACGATATGGCCGAACCCGAGTTCGGCCGCCGCACGCAACTCTGATTCACGCAGCCCATCGGCGAAGACCGTGACGTGAGAGAGCGGAATGCTCGCCGCAACCACGCCCGCGATGTCGGCTCCTGAGCGAACATCGACGCTGACCTGCTGATCCCTGGCCCACTTCGCCAACGCGCGGTTGCCGAGCACCGCGGCGGGCAGGGGCACCTCAGCCGCCCGGAATGTCCTGCGGTAGTCCTGGTAACGCATCAGATCCTCGCCCCATGGCTCGCCCACTGGACTTCGGACGGCCTCAGTTGCAATCGCGGCCGCGCGGGCGCGCGGTGTCTGTGCGGACAACACGTGCATCAGGAAATCCGAGAGAGTCACCGGGAACTTGTTCTTCCTCAAACGCGGCCCTGGCCCGCTGCCAGTGGCCATCCTTTGACGATCCCGCAGCAGGAGCACCGGCCACGAGGGCCTTAGCGGTCTCTTGACACCGTGCGGCCCAACCTTGACGCGGCCTTGATCACTGAAGCGCGTCCGCGATCGGGCCGACCACCAGAACGGGCAGGTACTCCAGGCCGATGAGGAGCAGGGTCGAGGCCAGTGTCAGCACGACGAAGGTCGGCGTGTGGGTCTTCAGCGTGCCGGCGGTGACGACACCGGGCCGCTGGGCGGCGAAAGTACCGGCGAGGGCCAGGACCGCGATGATCGGCAGGAAGCGGCCGATCACCATCGCGATCGCCAACGCGACGTTGAACCAGGTGGTGTTCCCGCTGAACCCGGCGAAGCCACTGCCGTTGTTGGCCGCTGAACTGGTGAACGCGTACAGCGCCTCGGAGAGCCCATGCGGCCCGGAGTTGAGCATCGCCGCGCGCTGTCCGGGCAGCGCCATGGCGATCGCCGTGCCGACCAGGACCGCGATCGGCAGCGCCAGGAGGTAGAGGCTGACCAGCTTCATGTGCCGGGCCTGCAGCCGCTGTTTGAGGTACTCGGGCGTCGTCCCAACCATCAGCCCGCCCAGGAACACCGCCAGCAGCACCATCATCACCAGGCCGTACAGGCCACTGCCGGCACCGCCGGGGGCCACCTCGCCGAACATCATGTTCAGCATCAGCACCGCGCCGCCGAGGCTGGCGAAACTGTCGTACGACGAGTTCGCCGCACCGTCACCGGACGCGGTGGCCGCCTGACCGAACACCGCGCTCCCGGGCACACCGAATCGCATTTCGGTGCCTTCCACCGGTGCACCGACGGCGTGGACGACGGTGCCGTGCGGCACCGACGTCGCCGCGACGAGGGCCACCGTCGCCAGGATGTACAGCGATGCGACGACGGCGACGAGCGCCCACCCCTGCCTGCGGTCCCCGACCATCACGCCGAAGGTCCGCAGGAAGACCACCGGGATCAACAGCATCGCAACGATTTCCACGACGTTGGTCAACGGTGTCGGGTTCTCGAAGGGATGCGCACTGTTGACGTTGAAGGCGCCGCCACCGTCGCCCGACATCAACTTGATCGACTCCCACGTGGCCACCGGACCACCGAGCAACGTCTGGCTGCCGCCGGCGATCGTCGAAACGCCCTGGGCACCATGGATGTTGTTGACTACACCGAGGGCCAGCAGGATCAACGTGACGATCACCGACAGCGGCAGCAGGATCCGGACCACGGTGCGCACCAGATCCACCCAGAAGTTGCCGATCTCCTGGTTCTGATAACGTGCCAGCCCGCGGATCAATACCACCGCAACGCACATGCCGACCGCAAGGCTCGCGAAGGCCTGCACCCCGAGGCCGGCCACCAGCCCGACGTGACCGAGAGTCGCCTCGCCCGGGTAGTTCTGCCAACTGGTATTGGTCGTAAACGATATTGCGGTATTGAACGCTAATGCCGGCGTCATGCCTTTATGGCCCCACGGTTCGGGCAAATACACCTGCAAAAGCAACAGCCCGTACAGGGCCAGAACACTGACCGCTGAGAATGCCAGGATCGCGCTCAGGTAGCCCGTCCAACGTTGCTGGCTATCCGACTGCACCCCGACCAGACGGTAGATCACCCGCTCCACCCGCCAATCGGTGCGTGCGGTGTAGACGGCCGCCAGGTAGTTACCCAGCGGGACATGCAGAAATAGAACGAGGACAGCGATCGCGACCAGCTGGCCCAAGGCCGCCGTTCCCCACAGCGATGGATTGTCGATGGCTCCAGCTCCTTCACGCGCCGACACTCTCGGCACACGGTAGGAATCAGCGCGGCGAGAATTCGACGGCGATTACGCATTTCCTACGCCACAACCAGGCGCTGTTGACACCATCTTTACGCCGCTGACGAGGGCCTCCAGGGGCCCCGGGAAAGAACCCGTAAAGGTCCGGCAGCCGAGCGTAAAGAAGACATAAAGATCGTCGCCGGCCACCCGCAGCAGACGGACGCTTGATCAGTCGCCGAGATCCGGCGGCCCGAAAAGGTGTTGGAGAACCCATGTCCGTAGTGGTGTTCATCGTGCTGACAGTGGCGATCTTTGCGCTGCTGGGCCTGGTGCAGAAGTTGGTCGAGGGACTGTGAGCTACGAAAACGTCGTCGGCCTGGGCCTGGCGATCCTCATCGCGCTGTTTCTCTTCGCGGCGCTGCTGTTTCCGGAGAGGTTCTAGTGACTACTACAACCGCGGGGATCGTTTTCCTCGTCGTCCTCATCGTCGCGGTGGCGGCTGTGCACGTGCCGCTCGGCGACTACATGTACCGCGTCTACACGACCGAGAAGCACTCACGTGTCGAACGGCTCATCTACCGGCTGATCGGCGCCGATCCGAAGGCCGAGCAGACCTGGGGTGCCTATGCCCGCAGCGTGCTGGCCTTCTCCGCGATCAGCGTCCTGTTCCTGTTCGTCTTGCAGCTGGTGCAGGGCAAATTGCCGCTGCACCTGAACGATCCGGGAACCCCGATGACACCGGCGCTGGCCTGGAACACCGCCATCAGCTTCGTGACCAACACGAACTGGCAGGCCTATTCGGGTGAGAGCACCCAGGGCCACCTGGTCCAGATGGCCGGCCTGGCGGTGCAGAACTTCGTCTCGGCCGCGGTCGGCATGGCCGTGGCGATGGCCTTCGTACGTGGCCTGGTCCGGCGCAACACCGGCGATCTCGGCAACTTCTGGGTCGACCTGGTGCGCGGCAATCTCCGTATCCTGCTGCCCATTTCGATCGTCGGCGCGCTGATCCTGCTCGGCGGCGGCGCGATCCAGAACTTCGCGCTGCACAGCGAGGTCGTCAACACGCTCGTCGGCGGGACACAGACCATCCCGGGCGGTCCGGTCGCCAGCCAGGAGGTCATCAAGCTGCTCGGCACCAACGGCGGTGGCTTCTACAACGCCAACTCCGCGCACCCGTTCGAGAACCCCACCACCTGGACCAACTGGGTGGAGATCTTCCTGATCCTGATGATCCCGTTCTCGCTGCCACGGACATTCGGCCGCATGGTCGGCAGCGTGAAGCAGGGCTACGCGATCGCCGCGGCGATGGCCGTGATCGCCACCGTCAGCGTCAGCCTGATGATGCTGTTCCAGCTGCAAGCCCATGGCACCGTCCCCACCGCCGCCGGCGCCGCGATGGAAGGCGTCGAACAGCGGTTCGGTATCGCCAACTCGGCGGTGTTCGCGGATGCGACGACGCTGACATCGACCGGCGCGGTGGACTCGTTCCACGATTCGTACACCAGCCTCGGCGGCATGATCACGATGTTCAACATGCAGCTCGGTGAGGTGGCTCCCGGCGGCGTCGGCTCCGGCCTGTACGGCATGCTGGTGCTGGCGATCATCACGGTGTTCGTCGCGGGCCTGATGGTCGGCCGCACGCCGGAATACCTCGGCAAGAAGATCACCCCCCGTGAGATCAAGCTCGCCGCAACGTATTTCCTGATCACTCCGTTGCTGGTGCTGACCGGCACCGCGGTGGCGATGGCCATGCCGGGTCAACGGGCGGGCATGCTCAACACCGGGCCGCACGGCCTGTCGGAAGTGCTGTACGCCTTCACGTCAGCCGCCAACAACAACGGTTCCGCCTTCGCCGGCATCAGCGTCAACACCGAGTGGTACAACACCGCCCTCGGACTTGCGATGGTGTTCGGCCGGTTCCTGCCGATCATCTTCGTGCTGGCACTGGCCGGATCACTGGCCAAACAGGGCAAGACGCCCGAGTCCATCGGCACACTCCCCACCCATCGGCCCCAGTTCGTCGGCATGGTCGCCGGCGTCACGCTGATCCTGGTCGCCCTCACCTTCTTGCCCATGCTTGCGCTCGGGCCCCTTGCTGAAGGAATTCACTGATGTCAGTACCTACTCTCGATTCACCGTCGTCCGCACAGCCGAAACCCGGTAGTTCCAACCGAATCAAGGGCGGCCTGCTGGACCCGAAGATGCTGTGGAAATCGACGCCCGATGCGCTGCGCAAGCTCGACCCGCGCACGCTGTGGCGCAACCCCGTCATGTTCATCGTCGAGATCGGCGCGGTCTGGAGCACCATCCTGGCCGTGCTCAACCCGTCCTGGTTCTCCGGGCTGATCGTCATCTGGCTCTGGCTGACGGTGGTCTTCGCCAACCTGGCCGAAGCCGTCGCCGAGGGACGCGGCAAGGCCCAGGCCGAGTCGCTGCGCAAGACCAAGACGTCCACCATGGCCCGCCGCCTGACCGGCTGGGCCCCGGGCGTCCCGGGACAGGAAGAAGAGGTCGCCGCACCGCTGCTGCAGCAGGGTGACGTTGTCGTGGTCGAGGCCGGCCAGGTCATCCCCGGAGACGGTGATGTCGTGGAAGGCATTGCCTCGGTGGACGAGTCGGCGATCACCGGTGAATCAGCACCCGTCATCCGGGAGTCCGGTGGCGATCGGAGCGCGGTCACCGGCGGCACCACCGTGCTCAGCGACCGCATCGTCGTGCAGATCACCCAGAAGCCCGGTGAGAGCTTCATCGACCGGATGATCAACCTGGTCGAGGGCGCCAACCGGCAGAAGACCCCCAACGAGATCGCACTCAACATCCTGCTGTCCTCGTTGACGATCATCTTCGTCTTCGCCGTCGCGACCCTGCAGCCGCTGGCCATCTTCTCCAAGGCCAACAACCCGGGTGTCGCAGACACCCTGGCGCTCAACGGAAACGGCATCTCGGGCATCGTCATGGTGTCGCTGCTGGTGTGCCTGATCCCCACCACCATCGGCGCCCTGCTCTCGGCGATCGGCATCGCCGGCATGGACCGGCTGGTGCAGCGCAACGTGCTGGCCATGTCCGGCCGCGCCGTCGAGGCAGCCGGGGACGTCAACACCCTGCTGCTCGACAAGACCGGGACCATCACGCTCGGCAACCGTCAGGCCGCCGCGTTCGTACCGCTGTCGGGCATCACCGAAGATCAACTCGCCGATGCCGCACAGCTGTCCAGCCTGGCCGACGAGACCCCCGAGGGTCGGTCCATCGTGGTGTTCGCCAAACAGCAGTACGGTCTGCGGGGCCGCACCCCCGGCGAACTCGACAAGGCGCACTGGGTGGAGTTCAGTGCCAACACCCGGATGTCCGGCGTCGACCTCTCCGGCGACCACCGGCTGCGCAAGGGCGCGGCGGGCGCGGTGGCCGAGTGGGTGCGATCCGAAGGCGGCCTGGTACCAACCGAACTCGGCGACATCGTGGACGGGATCTCCGCGGCCGGCGGCACACCGCTGGTGGTCGGGCATGTCTTCGACGGAATTGCCGAAGTGCTCGGTGTCATCCATCTCAAGGACGTCGTCAAGCAGGGCATGCGGGAACGCTTCGACGAGATGCGCCGGATGGGCATCCGCACCGTGATGATCACCGGCGACAATCCGTTGACCGCCAAGGCCATCGCCGACGAGGCCGGGGTGGACGACTTCCTCGCCGAGGCCACGCCCGAGGACAAGATGGCGCTGATCAAGAAGGAGCAGGCCGGCGGCAAGCTCGTCGCGATGACCGGTGACGGCACCAACGACGCGCCCGCCCTGGCCCAGGCCGACGTCGGTGTCGCGATGAACAGCGGGACCTCGGCGGCCAAAGAGGCCGGCAACATGGTCGATCTCGACTCCGACCCGACCAAGCTCATCGAGATCGTCGAGATCGGCAAGCAGCTGCTGATCACCCGCGGGGCGTTGACCACGTTCTCCATCGCCAACGACATCGCGAAGTACTTCGCGATCATCCCGGCGTTGTTCGTGGCCCTGTTCCCCGGCCTGGACCTGCTGAACATCATGCGGCTGCACAGCCCGCAATCGGCGATCCTGTCCGCGGTGATCTTCAACGCGATCATCATCGTGGCGCTGATCCCGTTGGCGCTCAAGGGTGTCCGATACACCCCGAGCAGCGCGTCCAAACTGTTGAGCCGCAATCTGTACGTCTACGGCCTCGGCGGCATCGTCGCGCCCTTCATCGGCATCAAGCTGATCGACCTCGTCGTCCAACTCTTCCCGGGAATGTGACATGAAATTCTCCAACCTGCTCCGCCAACATGCAGCCGCCCTGCGGGCCCTGCTGGTGCTCACCGTGATCCTGGGCATCGGGTATCCGGTCTTCATCTGGCTGGTGGCCCAGATCCCCGGTCTGCGCGACAAGGCCGACGGATCGCTGATCGAGGTGAACGGAAAGCCGGTGGGCAGCAGCCTGATCGGTCAGTCCTTCACCGATGCCGACGGCAATCCCCTGCCGCGCTACTTCCAGAGCCGCCCGTCGGCCGCCGGTGACGGCTACGACCCCATGGCCACCAGCGCGAGCAACCTCGGGCCGGAAAGCGTTGTCGACACTCCGGACAAGCCGAGTCTGCTCACCCTGGTGTGCTCACGCAGCGCCGCGGTCGGAGAGCTCGACGGCGTCGACGGCGCCCGCCCGTTCTGCACCGGAGACGGTGTCGGTGCGGTGCTGTCGGTGATCGGGCCACGGGATGCCCGCGGAAACGTCATCCACCCGACCAAGGTGGTCAGCGTCAACCAGCCGTGCGACACCACGAAGACGCCGTTCATCAACACCTATGAAGGCGTGCGGGTCGAATGTGCAAAGGCGGGCGAGGACTACAGCACCGGCCTGATCGTGCCGATCCGCGGCAGCGCTCCCGCAGACCCTGCGGTGCCCGCCGACGCGGTGACCGCCAGCGGCAGCGGACTGGACCCGCACATCTCGTTGGCCTACGCGGATCTGCAGGTCAACCGGGTGGCCAAGGCCCGCGGTCTCAACCCCGAACTGGTGCGCTCCATGGTGGCCCAGCACACCGACGGACGCACCCTGGGCTTCTTCGGCGAACCGCGGGTCAACGTGTTGGAACTCAACATCGCCCTCGACTCGCTGTAGGCACGAGGATGATGGTCTTGTGAGTACGTCGGCGCCGAACCCCACCAAACGCGGTGAGCTGCGCATATATCTGGGTGCGGCTCCCGGCGTGGGCAAGACCTACGCGATGCTCGGTGAGGCGCACCGCAGGCTCGAACGCGGCACCGACCTGGTTGCCGCGGTGGTCGAGACGCACGGGCGCAAGAAAACCGCCGACCTGCTCGACGGCATCGAGACCATCCCGCCGCGCTACGTCGAGTACCGGGGAGGCAGCTTCCCCGAACTCGACGTGGCCGCGGTGCTGGCCCGCAATCCCCAGGTGGTGCTGGTCGACGAACTCGCCCACACCAACACCCCGGGCAGCAAGAACCCCAAGCGCTGGCAGGACGTCGAGGAACTGCTCGAAGCCGGGATCACCGTGATATCAACGGTCAACGTCCAGCACCTGGAAAGCCTCAACGACGTGGTCACCCAGATCACCGGAATCGAGCAGCAGGAGAAGGTTCCCGACGAGGTGGTCCGGGCGGCCGACCAGATCGAGTTGGTCGACATCACCCCGGAGGCGCTGCGCCGCAGGCTGTCCCACGGCAACGTGTACGCGCCGGAGCGCGTCGACGCCGCACTGTCGAACTACTTCCGGCGCGGAAACCTCACCGCACTGCGCGAACTGGCCCTGCTGTGGCTGGCCGACCAGGTCGACGCCGCACTGGCCAAATACCGTGCCGACAACAAGATCACCGACACCTGGGAGGCCCGCGAGCGCGTGGTGGTCGCCGTCACCGGCGGCGCCGAGTCGGAAACCCTGGTGCGCAGGGCATCCCGCATCGCGTCGAAATCCAGCGCCGAACTGATGGTGGTGCACGTCGTTCGCGGGGACGGCCTGTCAGGGGTTTCGGCACCGCAGATGGGCAAGGTGCGCGAGCTGGCCACCAGCCTCGGGGCCACTGTGCACACCGTCGTCGGCGACGACGTCCCCACCGCGCTCTTGGATTTCGCCCGCGAGCGCAATGCCACCCAGCTGGTGCTGGGCACGTCGAGGCGGTCCCGCTGGGCCCGGATGTTCGACGAGGGCATCGGCGCGGTCGTGGTGCAGCATTCCGGCAAGATCGACGTGCACATGGTGACCCATGAGCAGGCCCGTCGCGGCTTCGGCTGGTCGACGGCCACACCCCGGCAGCGCCACATCGCTTCCTGGCTCGCCAGCCTGGTGGTTCCGTCGGCGATCTGCCTGGCGATCGTGACCCTGCTGGACCCGTATCTGGGGGTCAGCGGCGAGAGCGCCCTGTTCTTCATCGGCGTGCTGATCGTCGCGCTGCTCGGTGGCGTTGCCCCCGCCGGACTCTCGGCGCTGCTGTCCGGGCTGTTGCTCAACTACTTCCTGGTCGACCCGCGCCACACATTCACCATCGCCGAACCCGACAGTGCGGTCACCGTCGTCGTGCTCCTGTTGGTCGCGGTGGCGGTCGCGGCGCTGGTCGACGGTGCCGCCAGCCGGGCACGCGAAGCCAGGAAGGCCTCCCAGGAAGCCGAGCTGCTGACCTTGTTCGCCGGGTCGGTGCTGCGCGGTGCGGATCTGACCACCCTGTTGGAACGGTTGCGGGAGACGTACTCCCAACGGGCGGTGAGCCTACTGAGGGAACGCAACGGCACCGCCGACATCGTGGCCTGCGTGGGCACCAAGCCGTGCGCAGACGTGGACACCGCTGACACCGCGATCGAAGTCGGGGACGACGAATTCTGGCTGCTGATGGCCGGACGGAAACTGGCCGCGCGCGATCGCCGCGTGCTGAGCGCCGTCGCGAAACAGGCTGCCGGGCTGGTCAAACAGCGCGAGCTCACCGAGGAAGCCGGCAAGGCCGCCGCCATCGCGCAGGCCGATGAACTGCGCCGCTCGCTGCTGTCGGCGGTCAGCCATGACCTGCGCACCCCGCTGGCCGCGGCCAAGGCTGCCGCCTCGAGCCTGCGCAGCGAGGACATCGACTTCTCGGCCGAGGACACCGCCGAACTGCTGGCCACCATCGAGGAATCCATCGACGCGCTCACGGCGCTCGTCGGCAACCTGCTCGACTCGTCCCGGCTGTCGGCCGGGGTGGTCCGCCCCGAGCTGCGCCGGGTGTACCTGGAGGAGACGACGCAGCGTGCTCTGCTGGGAATCAGCAGGGGCGCCACCGGATTCACCCGCGAGGGCCTGGACCGGGTCAAGGTCGACGTCGGCGATGCGGTGGCGATGGCCGACGCTGGGCTGCTCGAGCGGGTGCTGGCCAACCTGATCGACAACGCGCTGCGGTACGCGCCCGGCGGTCCCATCCGGGTGAGTGCCGGGCAGGTGGCCGACCGGGTGCTGATCGCGGTGATCGACGAAGGGCCCGGGGTGCCACGCGGGGTTGAGGAACAACTCTTCGCCCCCTTCCAGCGACTCGGCGATCACGACACCAGCATCGGCGTCGGGCTGGGCCTGTCCGTTGCCCGCGGCTTCGTCGAAGCCATGGGCGGGACCATCTCGGCGACCGACACCCCCGGCGGTGGCCTGACCGTCGAAATCGACCTTGCTGCACCGCCAAAGGACGAACCGGCATGACACCTACCAACGCCATCAAAACCCGGGTCCTTGTGATCGACGACGAACCGCAGATCCTTCGCGCGCTGCGGATCAACCTGTCCGTGCGCGGCTACGAGGTCGACACCGCCACCAACGGCGGCCAGGGACTGCGGGCCGCCGCCGATCACCGCCCCGACGTGATCGTGCTCGACCTCGGCCTGCCCGACATGTCCGGCATCGAGGTGCTCGCCGGACTTCGCGGTTGGCTGTCGGCGCCGGTGATCGTGCTCTCGGCCCGCACCGACTCGTCCGACAAGGTCGAGGCGCTCGACGCGGGGGCCGATGACTACGTCACCAAACCCTTTGGCATGGACGAGTTCCTGGCCCGGCTGCGCGCTGCGGTGCGCCGCGGTGCGGCGGCTTCCGAAACGGACGAGCCCGTCATCGAGACCTCGTCGTTCACCGTCGACCTCGCCGCCAAGAAGGTGACCAAGAACAACCACGAGGTGCACCTGACCCCCACCGAGTGGGGCATGCTGGAGATGCTGGTGCGCAACCGCGGCAAGCTGGTGGGCCGCGAAGAGCTGCTGCGCGAGGTGTGGGGACCGGCCTACGCGAAGGAAACCCATTATCTGCGGGTCTATCTGGCGCAGCTGCGTCGCAAGCTCGAGGACGACCCGTCACGCCCGGTCCACCTGCTGACCGAGGCGGGGATGGGGTACCGCTTCCAGGAGTAACCTCTTGCGCCGAGCAGACGCAAAACTGCCCCCTTTTGCGTGAAAAGGGGCAGTTTTGCGTCTGCTCGCGCTAGGTGGTGACCAGCACCGGCAAACGCTGCCATCCGGCCGGCTCCCCGACTTTCGCCCGCGAACCCACGGTCAACGCCAGGACCAGCGTCGAGATGAGAGCACCGCGGATCTGCTCCCACTGCTCGAAGAGCGCGTACCAACGCAGGCCGTCACCGACCTGGCGGCGCTCCAATTCCGCAACCGTGCGGTCGATCTCGCGATAGATCACCGGGGCATCGTCATCATCGGGCGAACGGGGGTGACCGACCACCGCGGGAGCGTGAGTCCACCGCAGCCCGTGGTCCTCTAGATGCAGCGCGGCCAGCGCAGGCGAAACCACGGACAACGGGTAGAAGGCGCTGTAGAGGTCGCTGACATACCCCGGGAAGAGTTCGGCGCTCTTCACCGCACCGCCGGGCACCGACTGGGCTTCGAGCACCATCACGTCCCAGCCCGCATCGGCCAGCATCGCCGCGGCAACCAGGCCGTTGTGACCGGCACCGATCACCACCGCATCGGCATTGTCTGTGCTCATTGCGGCTCGGTGCGGCGTTCGGCCAACGCCACCAATCGTTCGGTGCATTCGCGATTGCGGGGATAGGCGACCGCCAACGCCAGCCGGCGCGGCACCCAGTTCAGCGGACCGCCTACCGGAACCTCCGCCATCTCGATGCGCGATCCCGAAGAGGTGTCACTGAGCCGCAAAGCAATTCGTGCCAGTCCGAAGGGTCTGGCCTTGGCCAGCAACACCAGTTCCTCACCCGGCGTGCAGGACTCGACGACGGTCTCATCGTTGAGCGCCATCGGCCAGATGCCGATTGTGTGGTGAATCACACTGCCGGGGGCCGGCCAATTCGGATCGACCGCACGCATCCGGGTATTGCCCACCACCCACTGCGAGTACGTCCACCCGTCGGCGATGACGTCCCACACCTGCTTGCGGGTCGCAGTCGTATCGCGCTTGACGGTGAGGGAACTGTCCACTGCAACCGAGGTTGAGTTCATGTCACACGATCCTTTCGAATCAGGTTCGTCCCGGAGGGTCCGGAAATCAGCCGGCATGGCACTGCACCGAATCCGGATGGCACCCGGTCAGCCAGGCCGATGGCCTGGGATAGAACGGACTCGGCTAGTACCTCGCCGACCCCTCATGAGCGCCTCATCTCGTGCCCGGCGGGACGCGATTCGATCCCAGCGTCACCATGGCGAACATGCGAACGGTCGTGCTTCAACCATGGTCATTGGGCTACCCGGCGGTGCCCGAATCAAACGTGGCTGCCGTCCGCAGACAAAAGGCCACCGCTTGTCGATCATTTGCGGGGTTGTGCCGAGTTTGCGAGTGACGCAGATTACGGTTTGCGCTATGTCCGGTTACCGCGCCCTCTTCGACGCCAGCCTCAACGACCCGGCCACCTTCTGGGCCGACGCCGCCAAGGCGGTGACCTGGACGTCCGAGCCGCAGCGCATACTCGACGACACCAACCCGCCGTTCTACCGGTGGTTCCCCGACGGCGAGCTCAACACCTGCGCCAATGCCCTCGACCGCCACGTCGCCGAGCGCGGCGATCAGACCGCGCTGATCTACGACTCCCCCGTCACCGGCACGAAGGCCACCTACACCTACAGCCAGTTGCGCGACGCCACGGCCCGGTTCGCCGGTGCCCTGCGCGGACTCGGGGTGAAGAAGGGCGATCTCGTGGTGATCTACATGCCGATGGTCCCCGAGGCCGTCATCGCGATGCTGGCCTGCGCCCGGCTGGGCGCGGTGCACTCGGTGGTGTTCGGCGGGTTCGCCGCACACGAGTTGGCCACCCGGATCGACGACGCCCGCCCGGTGGTCGTGGTCAGCGCATCCTGCGGCATCGAGCCGACACGCACCGTCGAATACAAGCCCATGCTGGACACCGCACTCGAGATCGCCGAGCACAAGCCCCGGGCCTGCGTCATCCTCCAGCGCGAGCAGTGTCCCTGCGAGCTGGTCGCCGGGCGCGATCACGACTGGCGGCAGCTGGTGGCCGACGCCGCACCGGTCGATCCGGTGCCGGTGGCCGCGACCGACCCGCTGTACGTGCTCTACACGTCGGGCACCACCGGTAAACCCAAGGGCATCGTCCGCGACAACGGCGGGCACGCGGTGGCCCTGCTGTGGAGCATGCGCCACATCTACGACGTGGAACCCGGCGACGTGTTCTGGGCGGCCTCCGACGTCGGCTGGGTGGTCGGCCACTCCTATATCGTCTACGCGCCATTACTTTTGGGCGCGACAACCGTTCTCTACGAAGGTAAACCGGTCGGCACCCCCGACGCCGGGGCGTTCTGGCGAGTGGCCGCCGAGTACGGCGTCAAGGCGCTGTTCACCGCCCCGACCGCGATCCGGGCGATCAAGAAGGAAGATCCCGAAGCCACGCGGCTGGCCGACTACGACCTGTCGGGGCTCAAGTACCTGTTCCAGGCCGGCGAGCGCCTCGACCCCGACACCTACCACTGGGCCAACGACAAACTCGGCATCCCGGTGGTCGACCACTGGTGGCAGACCGAAACCGGCTGGGCCATCGCCGCCGACCCGATGGGCGTCGAACCCCTGCCGATCAAGCCCGGTTCGGCCACCGTGCCGATGCCCGGCTACGACGTACAGATCCTGCGTTCGGACGGCACCCGGTGCGAGGCCGACGAGGAAGGCGCCATCTGCATCAAGTTGCCGCTGCCCCCGGGCACCCTGCCCACGTTGTGGGGCGACGACCACCGCTACGTCGCGTCGTATCTGTCGGCCTTCACCGGCTACTACCTCACCGGCGACGGCGGCTACGTGGACTCCGACGGCTACCTGTTCGTGATGGGCCGCACCGACGACGTGATCAACGTTGCCGGACACCGGTTGTCGACCGGGTCGATCGAGGCCGTGCTGGCCGACCACCCCTCGGTGGCCGAATGCGCGGTGATCGGTGTCGCCGACGAACTCAAGGGCCAGGTGCCGCGCGGCTTCGTGGTGCTCAAGACCGGGGCCTCGACCGACGGGATCACCCAGGAGCTGGTCGACCGGGTGCGGGAAAACATCGGCGCGGTGGCGGTTTTCAAGAAGGTCGACGTGGTCGCGGCGCTGCCGAAGACCCGTTCGGGCAAGATCCTGCGCAAGACCATGCGGGGTATCGCCGACGGCCTGGACGAGCCGGTGCCCTCCACCATCGAGGATCCCGCGGTGCTCGACGCGCTCAAGGACGTCCTGCAGCACCCTTAGTTCTTCCCGCGAGCAGACGTGAATGTACCCGACACGCCGGTGTTTTCGGTACATTCACTGGGGACCCTCCCGCTTGCGGGGGACTGCTCGCGCTAGGGAAGCCGGGGCCAGGCGCGGTTGCGCAGCAGCCGCAACCCGTTGAGGGCGACCAGGATGGTCGAGCCCTCGTGACCGGCAACGCCCAGCGGTAACGGCAAGTGTCCGAACAGGTCCCAGGTCACCAGGACGGTGATGACGGTGCCCGCGATGACCAGGTTGGCGATGACCAGCCGCCGGGCCCGCTTGGACAGCGCGACCACAGAGGCGATCGCCGAGAGGTCATCGCCGACGGTGACGACGTCGGCGGTGTCGACGGTGAGATCGGCACCGCTGCGCCCCATCGCCATCGACGAATGCGCGGACGCCATGGCCGGCGCGTCGTTGACCCCGTCGCCCACCATGAGAACCCGACGCCCACCGGATTCCAGTTCCCGGACCGCGGTGGCCTTGTCTTCGGGCAGCAGTCCGGCCCGCACATCCTCGATGCCCAGCTGCCCGGCCAGTTGCGCTGCCGCGGCATGGTTGTCACCGGTGAGCAGCACGGGCGAGCATCCGGTAAGGGACCGAAGCGCCCGCACGGCGGCGGTCGCGCCCGGGCGGGCCTGGTCACGCAGCCCCAGCACCCCGATGGCGTGGCCGTCGACGGTCACGACGACGGCGGTCGCCCCGGTCCCCTCGATCTCGGCCACCGCCGCTATCGCCGGGCCCGCATACGCCGCGGGGCTGAGTACCTCGACCGGGCGCCGGTCGACGGTCGCCCGGACCCCGCGGCCCGCGCAGGCGGTGAAGCCGGTGGCCTCGGGCACCGCGACGGCGCGGGATGCCGCCTCGGCGACGATGGCCCGCCCGATCGGGTGCTCACTGAATTGTTCTGCGGCAGCGGCGGTTGCGAGGACCCGGTCGGACTCCACCTCGCCGAGGGGCACCACGTCCGATACCCGCGGAGCGCCGGTGGTCAGTGTTCCGGTCTTGTCGAGCACGACGACGTCGGTGTCGGCCAGCCGCTCCATGGCGACCGCGGATTTCACCAGCACGCCGCGCCGGCTGGCATTGGCTATCGCGCACAGCAGGGGCGGCATGGTGGCGAGCACGACCGCGCATGGCGAGGCGACGATCATGAAAGTCATGGCGCGCAACAGAGTTGAGCGCAGATCGGCGCCCAGCGCCAGCGGCACCGCGAACAGCGCCAGGGTCGCGACCACCACGACCACCGAATAGCGCTGCTCGACCTTCTCGATGAACAGCTGCGTTTTGGCCTTGGTCGCCGAGGCCGCGGCGACGGCCGCGACGATGCGGGCCATCACCGTGCTCGACGGATCCCGAGTGACCGTTACCTGCAGCGCCCCAGCAGTGTTGAGCGTCCCGGCGAAGACGTCGTCACCCACCTGTTTGACGACGGGCAGCGGTTCACCGGTGATCGAGGACTGGTCGACGTCGGAGGACCCACCGGTCACGGTGCCATCAGCCGAGATCCGCTCCCCGGGCCGGATGAGGATGCGGTCGCCGGGCCGCAGCGACTCTGCGGCGACGGTGCGCTGGGTGCCGTCGTCCTCGAACAATGTCGCATCGGGCGGGGCCAGGTCGAGCAACCCGCGCACCGAACGTTCCGTGCGAGCGGTGGCCACATCCTCCAGCGCGCCTGACGTCGCGAAGATGACGATCAACAGTGCGCCGTCGAATACCTGCCCGATGGATGCCGCACCGATCGCCGCCAGGATCATCAGCAGGTCGACATCGAGCGTGCGGTCACGCAGTGCCCGCACGCTCGACACCGCGGATTGCCAACCGCCTGCGAGATAGCACGCGAGATACAGCGTCCACCACAGCGGTTGTGGCGCATCGGCCAACTGCACAACCACGCCGCAGAGCATCAACCCCAGTGCCGCGACGGCCCAGCGCACCGAGTCCAGAGACCAGATCCACGTGCCGATCCGGCGCGCACCGCCGGGCCGGGCGGTGCCGTCATGGCCCTCACGCACCGGCAACCGGTCGGCCGACAGAGCGGTCATCGAGTGCGCCTCCCGTTCATCCTCGCCGTACACACCTAAGATATTTAAACATGTAGAGATTGAAATGTATCACCTACATTTTGGGCCACGTGCTTGAATGAATGCCATGGGTCACGGAGTTGAGGGGCGGGCGACACCGGCAGCGTCCCTCGACGCAGCCTCGGCGGCCAAAGTTGCCGAGACCCTGCAGGCCCTGGCCTCCCCCAACCGATTGCTGATCCTGACCCGACTGCGGGAATCGCCGTGCTCGGTCACCGAACTGTCCGCGGCGGTCGGCATGGAACAGCCCGCGGTCTCCAATCAGCTCCGGCTATTGCGGGCGCTGGGACTGGTGACCGGCGACAGGTACGGCCGCAATATCGTGTACCGGCTTTACGACAGCCATGTGGCGCAACTTCTCGACGAAGCCATCTACCACATCGAGCATCTCCGACTGGGCGCCCGCGACACCACCGCTTGAACCCCTAAACGCGCTGCAGCCAAAGAGTTTCACGCATTGTTCACTTCAGCGGCCGACCCGAAACAAGCCTCGTGGGCAAAACTCGCGCCGTTGCCGGAATCCTTTATTTTCGCCGTGACCCGAACTATTGTGAAGTCGTTATATGTTGATGTCCGCCCAAACTCGGGAGTTTGCTGCCGGCCATACCGGCGGTACCCGAACAGTGAGGAGTTGAACAACGATGCGCATGGCAACCAAGGGATCCTGCACCTGTCGCTGCAATGCCTGCGACGGTGGCCACCACTGCGGAAACCCCCCGAACTGCAACGCGCGGCGCTGACGCCGTCGGTGGCCTGTCGTCCGGGCAACCGGCGACAGGTCACCACCCCTAACCGCTACGCCGCCTGATCATCGGGCCATAACCTCATCGATCGCACCGATCGGTCGTGCGATTTCGCGCTGTCTCGCCTCTCAGGCCGTTCTCTCCGGCATTTTTCTCCCCGCCGCCCCCAATTTCCCGGTTCCCATCCTGCGCTGTCTTATGCTGCGGGCGTGCTCACCGCGCTGACCTGGGGCCTGGTCGCTGCATCCTCGCTGCTCATCGGCGCGGTCGCCGGCGTGGTCCGGGACTGGAATCAACGCCTTGTCGGCCTGGTCCTCGGATTCGGCGCCGGGGCGCTCATCTCCAGCATCTCCTTCGAACTCGCCGAGGAAGGCTTCCGGGCCAGTGGCGCCTGGGCGGTGGCCCTCGGTCTCGCGGTCGGAGCCGTGGTGTTCTATCTCGCGGACAAGGCAGTAGATCGGCTGGGCCGCAAGGGAACCCAGACCGCCGGGCTGCCCCTGCTCCTCGGCGCCCTGCTCGACGGCATTCCCGAACAGGCCGCCCTCGGCATCGGCATCGCGGCCGGAGCCGGCGTCAGCCTGGCCCTTGTGGTGTCCATCTTCGTGTCGAACCTGCCCGAATCCATCGGATCGGCCAGCGACATGAAATCCGCGGGAGAACCGGCCCGCCGGATCGTGGGCAGCTGGGCGGCGATCGCCGCACTGTGCGCGCTGGCCACCGTCGGCGGCTATCAGCTGCAGAACGTGGCCGGCGCCGAATTCCGGGGAGGCATCAACGGTTTCGCCGCCGGGGCGCTGTTGGTCATGCTGGTGGGCTCGATGATCCCGGAGGCCACCGAGAAAGCCAAGGAGAACGCCGGCCTGGCGGCCGTGCTCGGTTTCGCCGTCGCCGCGGGATTGTCGCTGGCCGGGTGAACCGGCGGCGGGTTAGGTTCGGCAGGTGACTGCGCAGTGGCACCTCGGGCCCGTCAGCGTCGGGGTGCACAACCTGTTCGTCGCCCTCGGGGTGTCCGCCGCGCTGCTGGTGTTCGTCCTCGAGGCCCGCCGGCGCGGTGCGGTCAACGAGCAGTCCGTGGTCGCCGCGGCCGGGGCGCTGATCGGTGGCGCGATCGGGATGAGGTTGACCGGGTGGGTACGGCACCTGGACTTCAGCGCGAATCCGACCCTGGCACAGGCCTGGCAGTTCGGCTCGCGCAGCATCCTCGGCGGACTGCTCGGCGCCTATCTCGGGGTGCTCATCGCCAAACGACTCGGCGGCTATCGCGGAAAGACCGGCGACCTGTTCGCCCCCGCGGTCGCACTCGGCATGGCGATCGGCCGCGTCGGCTGCCACCTCACCGAAGCCCCCGGCCGCCCCACCACCCTGCCGTGGGGCATCCACGCACCGGCGGACACCCCCGAGTGCCCGGGGTGCCTCACCGGCGCCGCCATGCACCCGTCGTTTCTCTACGAGATCGCCTTCCAGCTCACCGCATTCGCCGTGCTGTTGTGGCTGCGCCCCCGCATCGGCAGGCCCGGTGAACTGTTCGTGCTCTACGTCGCCTGCTACGCGGTGTTCCGCTTCTTCGTCGAATTCGTCCGGGCGAACGAGACCGTGTGGCTGGATCTGACCCGCCCGCAATGGTTCCTGCTGCCGTCGTTGCTGATCCTGGGGTTTCGGCTGTGGTACGGCTACCGCCGCGGGTACTATCGCAACCCAGCCCACTCTCAGGAGGTGCCCGCATGACGACACCGCCCGGCCCACCTGACGATACGACCCCACCCGGCGA
>NZ_CP034072.1:3392726-3510197 GCF_003855255.1 Mycolicibacterium nivoides
CGCGATCAGTGCTGTCCTGGGCACCGGCGATCCCTTCCGCCGCATCCTGCTGCTGGGCCTGGTCGGCCTCTGGGCGGGACGGTTGTCCTGGCACATGGTGCTCAAATCGGCGGGAAAAGGTGAGGACCCGCGCTACCGGCAGCTGCTCGGCGGCGACTTCTCGGCCGGCCACGTGCTGCGCAAGATATTCGTGATCCAGGCGGCCGCAACGTGGTTCGTCTCGCTACCGGTGCAGCTGTCGGCCACCCTCGGACCGACGCCCACGGCCCTGCGGCCCGTTCTGATTGCCGGCGTGACGATCTGGGTCGTCGGGGTGGCCTTCGAGGCCGTCGGAGACCATCAGCTGCGCCGGTTCAAATCCGACCCGGCCAACAAGGGCGCGATCATGGACCGCGGCCTGTGGGCCTGGACGCGCCATCCCAACTATTTCGGGGACAGCTGTGTGTGGTGGGGGCTGTGGCTGGTGAGCATCTGCGGCTGGGTATCGCTGGTGACAGCGTTGTCCCCGGTGCTGATGACGTACTTCCTGGTGTACGCGACCGGTGCGCGCCTCGCCGAGAAACACATGGCCGGGCGGCCGGGATTCACTGAGTATTGTTCGCGCACTTCATTTTTCATTCCCGCCCCGCCGAGATCCGGATAAGCAGGACGATGCCGGCCCCGGTGGCTAGGCTGATGCGGGTGACCGCCGAACTCGACGCGTTGCTCCACCGGGTGGCCCGACAGGACGTCGACGCCTTCGCCGAACTGTACGACCAGACGAGGTCCAGGGTGTTCGGCCTGGTCACGCGGGTTCTTCGGGATCCGGGATACAGCGAGGAAACCACCCAGGACATCTACCTTCAGGTGTGGCACGCCGCGGGCACCTACAACCCGGCCGCCGGTTCCCCGATGGCCTGGCTGATGACGCTGGCACACCGGCGGGCGGTGGACCGGGTGCGCGCCGAACAGGCCGCCAGCCGGCGTGAGTCCCGCTACGGCGCGAGCAACGTGGAGCCGGCCGTCGACCACGTCGCGGACTCGGTGATCACCCGGGACGAGCAACGCAGGGTGGCCGACTGCCTGTCCTCGCTGACCGAGGACCAGCGCGAGTGCATCCACCTCGCCTACTACGACGGGCTGACCTACAGCCAGGTGTCCCAACGGCTGACAGCCAATCTCGCCACCATCAAATCCCGGATGCGTGACGCGATCCGCGGCCTCCGCAACTGTCTGGGGGCGGCATGACCGACCCGATGGACCCCGAGCTGACGACGCTGGCCACCCCGTACGCACTGCACGCGGTATCGGACGCCGAACGCACCGAGATCGAACAGCGCCTCGTGGCGGCACCGCCGGAGGTCGCCGCGCAGTTCGCGAGCGAGGTACGGGACGTGCGCGAGACCATGGCCACCGTGGCGGCGGGCACCGCACTGGAGCCGCCCGCAGACCTGCGGGACCGGCTGCTCGCGGCGGTGTCGGCGGGTGCACAGCGACCCACCCGGCACTGGTGGCGAACCGCCGCACTGGCCGCCGCGGCCGCCGTCGTGGTCGCCGTCGCGGGCATCGGGATAGGCATCGCGATGCGGCCGGCCCCGACACCGTCGGCCGCCGAACAGATCTTTGCCGCCCCCGACGTGCGGACCGTGTCCGGCGCGATCCCCACCGGCGGAACCGCGACGGTGGTGTTCTCCCGCGAACGCGACGCCGGCGTGCTGGTGATGAACGGGGTCACGCCGCCGGAAGCCGGCACGGTCTATCAGATGTGGCTGCTGCGCGAGGGCGGGCCGGAATCGGCGGGCACCATGGACTCTGCGGCCGTCGCGCCGTCGACTACGGCGGTGCTACCGAACCTGGGTGACGCGTCGGCATTGGCTTTCACCGTCGAGCCGGGTCGCGGTTCGACGGCACCGACCACGCCGATCTTCGCCGAGCTGCCCCTGCGGTGATGTGACGTGCATGGGGTGGGCGAAACCGGGGTACTGCTGAGACGACCGTGCGAATTGGCCATACGGAAGTAGGTGACGCGAGATGTCACAGAACGCGGAGAACCTCAGCAAGGCGCCCACTCCCGATCAGGCCGAGGACAACGCCTTCTTCCCGTCGCCCTACTCGTTGAGTCAGTACACCTCACCCAAGACCGACTTCGCCGGTGTCGAACACAAGGGCGCCTACACCGAGGGCCGGTGGAAGGTGCTGATGATCGCCGCAGAAGAGCGATATGTGCTGTGCCAGAACGGAAAGATGTTCTCCACCGGCAACCACCCGGTGGAGATGCTGCTGCCGCTGCACCATCTGATGCAGACCGGATTCGACGTCGACGTCGCGACCATCTCCGGGTACCCGGCCAAGCTGGAGTTGTGGGCCATGCCCCACGAGGACCGGGCGGTGACCTCGACCTACGAGGCCCTCAAACCCAAGCTCAAGCAACCGCACAGGCTGTCCGACCTGGTCGACGACCTCAGGGCCTCCGATTATCTCGCGGTCTTCATCCCCGGCGGCCACGGTGCCGTCGTCGGGCTGCCCGGCAGCGAAGCGGTGGGCCGGACATTGAACTGGGCCCTGGACCACGGCCGGTTCATCATCACGCTGTGTCATGGTCCGGCGGCCCTGCTGGCCGCCGGCCTCGGCAAGGCCCGGTCACCGTTGGCCGGGTATTCGGTGTGCGTGTTCCCCGACTCGCTCGACGAGGGGCCCAACATCGAGATCGGCTACCTGCCTGGGCGCCTGCAGTGGCTCGTGGCCGACCTGCTGACCAAGCAAGGGCTCACCGTCGTCAACGACAAGATGGCCGGCACCGTGCATCAAGACCGCCGGCTGCTCACCGGCGACAGCCCACTGGCCTCCGATGCGCTGGGCAAGCTGGCCGTCAACTGTCTGCTCGACGCCCTCGGGACGGCACCTCAGTCCTGATCGGCCTCAGACCCCTGCCTGCCCGTCGATGCGTTCCCGGATCAGGTCCGCATGCCCGCAGTGGCGGGCGTACTCGGCGATCATGTGCGTATAGATCCAGCGCAAGCTGACCTCGCCGCCCATGAAGGCCGCGGTGTCGTGGAGCTCGCGCGCCGCGGCGTTGATACGCGCCTGCTCGACCTCGTCCTGCCAGATTTGCGCTGCGACGGCGAACGACGACTCAGCGGACACCTCGAAACCACCATCGTGTCCGTCTGGATCCCGCTGCCCGAAGATCGCCGGCGCGTCCTCACCGGTGAGCACTCTGCGGAACCAGTTCCGCTCCACCTCCGCCGCGTGCTGCACCAGGCCCTGCAGGCTCAGCCCGGACGGCGGCACCGACGCCGAACGCAGCTGTTCGTCATCCAGTCCTTCACATTTGAGCGCCAACGTGGCCCGATAGAAGTCCAGCCAGCTCTCCAGCGTCGTGCGCTCATCGGCATTCATCGGCGGCATCGGCCGCTGGATCGACGTCATGGTCTGTGATGCTGCCATCGCGCAGGACACTGGGACGGACCGACCGCAGTGGAGGGCTCGGGGCGGCCCGACGAACGCTTCCTGTGCTCACCTTTGCGCAAGCTGTGTGTTGATGAGAGTTCCGCGAGGGAGCCGGTCCGTGTGGCGGCGCCGCGTGACATTTAGTTATGCTTAATATTGCGAAGGCATACGATTGAGCCCGCGCACCAGCACCTGAACATCTGGCATCACGCGGTCGGGGAGTGATGTGACCAGACCATCGGTCATCATCGAGGAGATCGGCATGACTGCCCTCAGCCCCCCGCCCGTCGACTTGAGGTCTTTGCGGCCCGCCGAGCCGGTGCCCCGGCGACGCAGGTTCATCCCCCGGTCACGCCGGGGCAAAACGGCCATCGCCGGCGGATTGGCCGTGCTACTCGTCGCCGGCTTGCTCGGCGCGACGTACACGAGCTCGCCGGGAGCCACCTTGTCGGGCGCCCAGAAGGCGATCTTCCCCGAGCACGCGCAAGACGTCGCCCTGACCGCTGTCGTCGACGACCTGAAACGGGCGCAGGACATCCTGGGCAGCGGGCAGCAGCCCACAGCCGATCAATTGACCGACGCCCGCACAGCACTGAATCAGGCCAAGCAGGGTCTGGACTACGTATCACCGTCGCCTCAGCGCACCAGTCTGCAGAACCTCTATCTGCAACTGACACAACAACTTCTGCAGTACACACCCGATTCGGTACAACAACTGGCGGCACTGCCCGCACCCGCTGCGCCACCGCAGGCGCCCGACGCGGTACTGACAAGCGCGTCCGCACCGACCTGGGGGTACGCGGGCGCGGGTGACGACTTCATCCCACCGCCACCCGATGTTCCGGTCGAGCCAGCAGCCGGCTGGCCCCAGCCCGCGGATCCGCCGTTGACTCCCAACCTCGGGTACCTGGGTTACTACGACCCGTCCTGGGGACAGCTGTACGGCTACAACCCGACCGGCTGGTACAACTACGATCTCGGCGGCTACAACCAGTACGGCTACGACTTCGTCGGCTACGACCGCTGGGGATATGACCGGTGGGGCTACGACCGCTGGGGGTATGACCACTGGGGGTACAACTGGGCCGGCTACAACTGGGCCGGCTACGACCGTGACGGCTGGGACCGCAACGGCTGCAACGAATGGGGCCAGCGCCGTGGCTACCCCGGTGACCCGCGCAGGCAGGACTGGTATGACCACCACCACCCGTACAAGCAGTACTACCAGTGGAAGTTCCAGAACCACGATCCGGTGTACCGCCGCGCGCAGTGGAATCGGGCCCACGGGTTCAACCCGGACAGGTACCAGAACTGGAACATGAACCGGGATTGGCACAATCCGCGCAACCGCGACTGGGCACGGCCGGCCATCCCCGATTCGGCCGTCAAAGTGAACATCCGGATCTCGTCTCCGGTGGTGAACCTGAATGCCTCACTGGCGCAGTTCATCTCCAACGACAAGGCGACGCGCAGCTCCAGGGAGCTGATGAAGAACCTCGCGGACAAGTCCGCCCGTGACTTCACCAAGGAACTCACCCCTCGGCCCACCATCCTCACCGGGCCGCCGTCGGCGTCAGCCCTGAAGGACCGTCCCGAACCACCCACGGCAAACCACGAAACATCTTTTGCACCACCGGCATTGACGGCGGCCGCGCCGGCTGCGGTCCCATCGAAGGTGTCACCCGGGTTTTCCGCGCCCAAAGTTCCACCGGCGCCCGCCTACACCCCGCCGGTGACCGACAAACCGCGCGAGAAGCCAGAGCCCGTACCGGACAACACGGCACCGAATTCGGACCCGGATCGTTCCGCCGGGCAGATGCCGACTCCCCCCAAAGGGGACGCACCAGACCGCGCTGGGGCCCCGCCCGCCGAGCGGAGACCGGGGGGCCCGTCCAGCCCCGAGGTCGCGCCACCGGCCGAATCGAAACCCGAACCGAAAACGGAGCGGCCATCCGACCCCGCGGTGACCCCGCCCCGCGAAGGCTCGGAGCCCCACCGGGACAATCCCGTTCGTGAGGCGCCGGCACCAGAAGCGCCGACGCCGGATGCGCCGGTCCAGCAGGCCCCGACCCGGGAAGATCCACCGCGACAGCGCTCCGCACCGGAACCCACGGCACAGGCCCCCGAACCGCCGCGGCAGAGGACCGCACCGGAACCCCAGGCTCCTGCTCCCGAGGCCCCGGTCCGACAGGCGCCCGTCCAACAAGCGCCCGTCCGAGAGGCACCGCCCGCACAGGAGGCGCCTGCCCGGCAGAAGCCCGAGCGGCAGGCACCGCAATCTGATCCGGGCCCACGTCAGGCGCCCGAACAGCCACGGTCAAAGGGACCCAAGTGTTCTTCATTTCCCATGTGCTGAACACCGGCGTCCGCTTCGAGCCTGACCCCACCGAACCGATCTGATCACCGCACCCGCGATGACGGTATTGCGGTGACGGTGACGAATGCGCTGCACTTGAGCCAAAGGGTTGGCGACGACGACGTGGTGGCGGATTCGGTCATCCAATCGAGGAGGCAGACGCAATGGGCATGGAAGGGTCGGTCACGGTGCGGATGTCCGCGCCGGCGGACCGCATCTGGGATCTCATCTCCGATGTGCGCAACACCGGAAAGTTCTCGCCGGAGGTGATGGAAGCCGAGTGGCTCCGCGGTGCGACCGGTCCCGCACTGGGCGCCCGGTTCCGCGGGCACGTGAAGCGCAACGAGATCGGTCCCGTCTACTGGACCACCTGCAAGGTGACGGCCTGCGAGCCCGGGCGTGAGTTCGGCTTCGCCGTCCTGGCCGGCGACCGAGCCGTCAACACTTGGCACTACCGATTGACACCGGTAGGAACCGAGACCGACGTCACCGAATCCTTCCGGATGCCCCCAGGAGCTTTCACCGCCGTGTTCTCGCTGCTCGGCGGCCAGCTCCGTCGCCGCCGCAACGTCCGCGACATGCGTAAGACGCTGGAACGGATCAAGGCCGTGGTGGAGACCGACGAGCAGTAGCCACCTCACGTGAAGGACTGCCACGCGCCGAGTTAGGCACCTAACTCAGGTGAGCAAGATCGAGCCAGCTCTCGGCGATGTGCAAGACGTGACCGGTGGGCAGCGTTTCCAGCCGGGCACCCGGTATCGCAGCTGCGGTGACGCGGCCCAACCGCATGGGGATGGCGGTATCTTTCGATCCCCAGATCACCAGGCATTGCGTGGTGATGCGGTCAGCGCGTGGGCGCAGGTCGTGCTCGGGCGAAGCGAAACTGCGCCACATCGATGCGGTGAGTGGCGACGCGACTTCAACGGGGAAGCTCGGAAATCGGAGTGGAGGGTTCGCCAGATCAGCTGAAGGGTTTCCAGACGCCGTCTACCGGAGCACCGCACAGTGCCGCACCACTCATGGTCCGATGCGCATCGGCGCCGGGTTCCACAGGCCGCTGCGGGTGGCCCTGCCGAGGTCGACACGGGCCTCGGGAGCCCTCACGATGGGGTCGAAGCGTCGCACGGAGCCCCAATCGCGTCCCCAGTCCCGGGACAGATAGGTGGGCATGACGTGAGCGCGCAACAGGAGATCGGTGACGCCCAGCGGGCCGCCGTTGTCTCCGCTCTGCCAAGTGTCGGGCATCTCGATCTTGGCGGGATAGTCCGGGGAGATCCGGTATTTGGGGACTTGAGCGACGCCGTTGGCATGCAGCATGGGCTGTTGACAGGGGAAGACCAAACCCACGGCCCAGTCGAGAAGAACCGGCTGTGTGGAACCCAGATATTCTTGCACCGAACGTAATTCGGGCATCCGAGGCGGCGTGACGGCCACCCAGTCGCCGATGTTGAGCGAACGGTCCTCTGCAACGACTCGAACGAAGCGGGCATCGGAAGGGATCTGGCTGCGGGGGAAACGCAGGTTGCGCCAAGCGGGCTGCGGGCCGATGTCGTACGGGGTGAGCCTGCCGCCGGACACAGGTGTGCCGTCGGGCCCCGGTTTGCCGTATTCGAGCACCACGTTCTGCGCTGTGGTGCGCCCACGAAGGACGCTGTTGCCGGTGATGGTGCCCGCGGCGGTGATCACCACGAGCGGGTGATCGGCATCGGCGGCGGGAAGTCGGTACCACGCCGAGGTCAGTGTGCTGACTTGTTGGGGACCGGCAGTGAAGCTGCCTGCCAGCGGTACCCGCGCGGGGTCCAGGCCGTAGGGCAGCACGACGCTGGAGCCGTTGACCCCGGGTTGTTCCAGAGCGGTGGGCCCGTCCCAGTCGTAGTCGGTTCCGGATTTGGCCTGGCTCTGCCAGATCGACTCGGCCAGCGTGTGTTCGGGCACTCCGTCAGGGCTGAACCCGGCGGCGTCACTGCCGCCCAATGGGCCCAGTGGACCGTATGTTCCAGCCATCGGGGCCAGGAATCCGGTGTTGGCGTCAGGTTCGACGAGTACGTCGTCGGCCAGCCCGCACCCTCCGGCCAGCTCGCGCAGATTGGCCCACCCGTTGGAGTAGCTGGGGTATTCCTTGATCGCTCCGGTCAGCATCGAACCGGCGGACACCACCACCATGAACCCGGCCGCCACCGGCACGGGTGCCGCAGTCACCAGCCGGGCTAACCGCGATTCGGGCCGCATCGGTGCGGCCAGGTGCAGCCAACCGGCATAGCCGGCGGTCAGCAGGCACAGCGCGAAAAGGACCATGCTGACAGTGATCGGCCCCCAGTGCGGACTGCTGTCGTTGAACGGCACGCCGTAGCTGGAGACGTACCAATAGCCGTTGGTCGACGCGAAACACACAGCGAGAACAAAGAATACGATCGCCACGAAGGCCACCCGGTTGCGTACCGAGCGCAGCACCGTCGGCCCGAGCAGCACGGTGGCCACCGCGGCCATGGCGGCGCCGACGGCAGCGAACAACCCGAAATGGTGAATCCACTTCGTCGGGGCGAACGTCAGCAGGAACAGGGTCGCGAAGATGACACCCATCAACCGCCACACCGGACCGGTGGCAATGCCGGCAATCCGCTTGCGCCGCAACAACAACAGTATCGACGGGAACAGACACGCCATCGTGATCAGAATTCCGAAACGCCGCGACACTGCAGCGTCGGTGGTCGGCAGGACCAGATAGAAATAGCGCAGATTCTCGGTATACCAGGGCTGAGCGGGTCCGATGGCCGTGCGTACGGCGGTGGCCTCACGCACCGCGGCGATGGTCTGGTCGGCGAAGATCACCGTCAGCACGACGACGCCGGCCGCGGCCAGCGGCAACAGCACCGGCCAGATCCCCACCGTTTTCGCGCGGGCAACGATGATCCGCAGGATCGGGCGCCCACCTGCCAGCAGAACGGCGACCGCGATGATCCCCGTCGGCTGGATCCCGAGCGTGAATGCGGCTACAACGATCGCCAGCCCCACCGGGGTTGCGCGGCGGGTCATGATGGCGCGTTCAACGAGCACGTAGGTGATCAGCGCGCCGGTGGCGATCTGACCTTCGGGCCGCAGTCCGTTGTTGAACGGCATCCATGCCGCGATGAAGACCAGCGCCGCCGCCCACACCGCCGCGCGGTTGCCTGCCACCGCGGGACCGAGGCGAGGCAACACCTCACGGGAGAGCAGCAGCCAACACACCAACGCGCAGATCAGATCCGGCAGGCGCAACCACAGGCTGGCGTGGCTGACATGGGTCATCGCCGCGATCAGTTCGTAGTACCAACCGAACGGGTCTTCGGGGCTGCCGAACCAACGGAAGTAGTTCGCCATGTAACCGGCATGGCTGGCAGTGTTGGCCATGCCGAACTGATAACCGTCATCCGAAGATCCCGCGCCGGCGACGAACCAGAACACCGACACCGCGATCACGGTCGCGTCCACAGCGTTGAAGTAGCGCCAACGAGCAGGAATGAGTCGCCGGCCGCGACGCCCGTCGAGGCGATCAAGCCGCCACAATGCCAGCAGGCCAACGACAGTGCCCAGGATTCCGGCGAGCATCGCCGCCGTTTTCAGCGGTGACGGAGAGCTGGTGAAGCGGGTGTCGATCGTCGCGGACAACGACAACCCCGACGGCGCCGGACCGGTCAGGTCGGTGAACACCCCGACGATCTGGGGCCGGAGGTTCGGGTCGGCGAACCCACCACGCAGTGTCGTACCGGTGTCGGGATCGGTCAGGCCGCCGATCGTGGCGAACGTGCCCGCCGTCGACGAGGACACTTCCAGCCGTTGGCAAGCAGGGTCCGCCATTCGGTTGCGCGGCACGCTGAGGACGACAACATTGCGTGCGATCACGTCGACGCGCTGCTCGGTGGCCCTCACGAACAGCCCGTTGAGCATCGCCCCCTTGCCGGCCGGCGGCGCCGTCCCCAGCACCAGCTCAGCTGTAGCCGGCATCTCGCGAATCACGGTGCATGGCACCGACGCCGTCAACGACACCGGCGTCAACGAGACCAACGGCGCGGTGACACTGCCCAACTGCCCGCCTTGCGGCCAGTTCAGTGTCGCCGTGGTCTGCACGACCGGCAAAACCGGGATCAGCACACTGGCCACAAAACCCACAAGGCCGGCGATGACCGCCACGAGCCGGGTCACTCGCAACGGCCGGGTCGGCGTCACCGGGTCCTCAGCGGGTACACCGCCTACGAGGGAGGTGGTGTCGCGCACCAAGCTCACCGGGCTACTCCGATCGTCGAGTCTGCGCGCACCGCATCATCAGTAACCGAAGCAACTGTTACAGTCAAGTGTGCCGCGGCCGTTCGACCACGCCAAACGCGAAGAACTACTGGCCACCGCGGGCGCCATCTTGGCGCGCACCGGGGTGGTGGACACCTCGCTGCGTGAGCTTGCCTCGCAGATGGGAACCAGTGCCCGGATGCTGGTCTACTACTTCGGCAGCAAGGAGCAACTCATCCTTGAGGTCCTGAACCGGCAGCAGCGAGCGGCCATACCTCGGACCGAGGAGTTGGATCTTCCGGAGTCCATTGCGGCGCATCGCAAATGGTGCTTCGAGGACTGGCACGAGTGCACCCGCGGGGAACGCAATCAGAGCCTGCGTGTGGTGCTGCAGGTCTTCGGCGCCGCATGCGGAGTCGACAGCCCCTATCGCGAATACACCTGGGACACCCTGTCCTTGCTGACCCGCAACTCCAGGGCGCGCCTACAGGCGCTCGGGATGCCCACGCACGTCGCCGAAACCCGTTCGCGCATCGCACTGGCAGCCTTCCAGGGCTTCATCATCGAGTACTTCACCGCTCCGGATCCCACCTTCGTCGACGACACCTTCGCCAGGTTCGTCGACGAGTTCCTGCTCGCCCCGTTCCCTCCCCCGGGCCGTGTCAAGGATCAACCGAAGCAGGTGTAAGGCATCAGCCGACACAGAAATGGCGAGCATCACCCGAGGTAAAACACGAACTGAGTGCCCCCGGCAGGATTCGAACCTGCGACACCGGCTTTAGGAGAGCCGTGCTCTATCCCCTGAGCTACGGGGGCGGTGACCTATCGAGATAGGCGTCGAAAACCCACAGGGACGCTTCATGGTAGTTCGCCGAGCGCCAATCAGCGGCATCGGGGCTGCCGCGAGGTGGTCTTTGCGTTGCCAGAGTCCCCTATCTTTGTCGGCAGGCGCCAGTACCGTCAGCGGCAGATCGACATCAGGGGGATGACAGGTGAACCGCACGGTGCAGTACTGGCGGCTTTTGCAGCCGGACGGTGCTCCGCTACCCGGTGAATTTCCGGCCGAGCAGGTGGTTCGGCGGCTCAGCCGAGCCGAGGCCGACGGTCTCAACCGCTACCGCCGGTGCCATGACGGGATGCTGCTGATCGCGCACGGCACCGATGACGACCGGATGCTGATCCTCGACAAGGTGCGGCGGGAAAACCTGCCCAGTATCGGCAGCGCCGCAGGTGCCCGGCGGGCGATCGGGCTGACTCCCGACGAAGGTCTGCTGGAACCGACATATTGCCTGTTCGGTGAGCGCAACATCATTGCCATGCTGACAAGCGGTGACGGCCCCCGGGCCCGGCGGCTGGTCGACTATCTCGAGCACAAGCTCGACATCGAGGTCGGTATCGAGCCGGTGCTCACCCAGAACCTCGACCAGGCGCTCGACGAGATGAGCGTGTCCAGGGTCGACGTCGCGATCCCGGCCAATCGCATCAATCGGGACCTCGTCGGCGGCGACTGGGTCCAGGCACTCGACGGTGCCCGCGCGCTGGCCCAGGATGGGGTCGTCCGCATCGGGATCTCGGTGGGTCGCCGCGGCACCGGAACGCAGAAAGATGCGATCCGCCGGCGGATCCGCGAACTGATCGACAACCTGCGGGGTTCCGGCGCGCTGTCGGAGTTCGAGAGTGCGCGGGTCATCGGTTCCATCAGCGGTACCCAACAGTCGGTCGACCTGCTCGAAGATCGATTCGTCGAGCGGACGGCGGTCGATGCCGACCGGTTGAACGATCCGGTGCGTTCCACCGCGTATGCGCGGGAGCTGTTGCGGCAGTCGCTGACTCGCAACAGCGAGTATCTCTTGTCGGCCGTGGCGGAGGTGCCCGCCGAACCCGTGCCGTACGCCGACACGTTGATCGAAATGCCCGACGATGAACTCGAGTAAGCGTCCGGTCGTGCGGTTCAGCCTTCGGGAAAGGCTGCAGCACAATTGGGTTCGCCATCAATGGGCGGACTGGGCGCTCGCCCTGATCGTCGTCGGCGTGTGGCTGGCAGTGGGCAGGGTCGGTTGGCTCGCCTGGGCCCTGACCGAGGTTCCCCACGACGCCCGCCGCACCGCCTACCAGATCCTGGCGACCGTCGCGGCCACGATGGGCGGGTTCACCCTGACCAGCATCTCCATCCTGGTCAATCTGCTGCGGGCCCCGATGACCACCGTGGACAAGCTCTTACCGACCGACGACAAGCGCCGGGTGGGCACCGCATTCGTCTCGGCGCTGCCGACCCTGTTCACATTGTTCGTTGCGGCGATTGTCGGGCTGACGACCGACGCCAATCTCGATTCCGGCTACTGGTGGCTGCAGGCGACCATCGTCGGGGCGGCCGTCGCCGCCGTCGCGTCGCTCGCGCGGGTCGTGTGGATCCTGCGGCGCCTGCTCACCCTGTCCACGGACTGATTGTTGAACCGCCGGACGCTCAGTTTCCGACGAGCGGGCGACCACTGGCCTGCCAGGCTTTCATTCCGCCCTTGAGTTCGACCACATCGGTGTAGCCCAACGACATCAACGTCTCAGCGGCGGTCGCGCTCATGGGTCCGGTTCGGCAGTAGACCGCGAGCGTGGCATCGCGATCACCGGGCAGCCGGTCGGATTGCTCGGCGACCCGATCGAAGGGAATCGACAGGTCGGTACCGGGAATGTCGCCCTGGTAAGGCACATGAACATTGACCAACACTGTGTCGGATCTTCCGATGGCGGTGGCGAATTCGTCAGCACCGACCAGGCGATGGTGCGCAACGTTCACGGTGCCGGATTCGACAGTGGCCGCTGACGGTGGGCCGGTTGATACGCCACATGAGGCCAGGGACACCGACGCGACGACGGTCAACGCGCCCACACACATCCGCTTGAGCATGGCGACAATCATACCCCCAGGGGGTACTTGCGCATTGAAGTTCACCGGTGTTACGGTCGCCTGGTCACATACCCCCTAGGGGTATCAACAGAAGGAGCGGGATCGATGACAACTTCGTCGACGCAGGTCGATTGGCATTTGCGCGGAGAATGGTTCGACGTGTGCAGCTGCAAGCTGCCTTGCCCGTGCAGCTTCGCCCAGGAGCCGACGCACGGAGATTGCTTGTTCACCCTGGTGTGGCACGTCCGCGAAGGACACTACGGCGACACCGATTTGACGGGCCTCAGCGTCATCGCGCTCGGTGAGTTCGCCGGCAACATGTGGATCGGCGACCCGAACGCGACGATGAAGTTGATGTTCTACATCGACGAAAAGGGCGACGCCGCTCAGCGCGATGCCCTCGAGCGCATCTTCACAGGCAAGGAAGGAGGTTGGCCCGCCGAATTCGGCAGCCTGATCGAGGAACTGCGCGGCATCGAATACGCCCCGATCAGTTTCGAGGCCGCCGATGACCTCGCCTACTGGCGCGCCGAGATCCCCGGCAAGGTGGACCTGCGAGTGGAGGCACTGACCGGTCCGACAGCTGACCCGAACCGCCGGGTGACCACAACCAACGCACCGGGCGCGGAGGTCGGTCCGGGACAGGTCGCGACGTGGGGGGTGGTCAAGGAGGACCACTCCGTGGGATTCGACTGGTCACATGAGCACAGTGGCGGCTCGAGTAAGCACTTCCCGTTCGATTGGCGTCCCGGGTCCGAGGACACGGGATCCGGTGCGGCCAACCAGGAAGAGCAGCTGTCGTCGTCCTGCAGCTGCGGCTGCTGAATCACACACCGAAGCCGGGCGGAGGCTTCGAGCCTCCGCCCGGCCGACACCTCCTCCGCGGTTCGTTCCAGATCGTCGGGTGTGGGCAGTGGATAGTCGACGGATTCGACCGGCCCCGCGATGTCACAGACGACGATGTCGGCGCCTTCCCGCGCCAGCGTCGTGGCGTGCGCGCGCCCCTGGCCGCGGGCTCCACCGGTCACCAGAGCCGTCTTGCCGTCGAGCGCTCCCATGCACATCCCTCCTATATTTCGGTCCTTGGATGCAGACCATCTGCGGTGGCAAAACTCGTCGACGCGTGCGACCGCACCACGCGACCCACGAGTCACGCGCCCAGCCTGGCAACACTCCGAAAGGGTGTCGGTGACCCCTGTTTCCCTTGGCAAATGAATTCAAGGTTCTGACCGGGAAGAGCTTTCTGAGAGCAAATCCGCAGCACCGCGAGGTTCCAGGCGATTCCCAGGAACATCATGAGATGCACTAATGTTATCTATGGACGGGGGTCTTGGGCTCGTATACAGCTAACAACCCGGAGGCGAGAAAAGATGCGTTCGAAACTGATGAAGGCCGCTGCGGTCGGGCTGGGTGCGCTGGCAATTCCGGTCGGCGTGGCAGTCGCAGGAGCAGCCCCGGCATCGGCCGGTCCTGAGATCTGCGCGACCGGACCGTACGGCTACGTGCAGGCCTGTGTCGAAGGTCCCGGCTGGGGCCGTTGGAACGGCTGGGACAACGGCTGGCACGGTCGCGGCCATGGCCACGGTCACGACGACTAAGTCGGTTTAACCACGGGTAACGCCGTGGCGGGAATCCGAGTCCGGATTTCCGCCACGGCGTTACTTGTTTTTGGGCCTCGAGTCACTCTCTTAGTTGTAGTAGCGTCACCGCCATGGAGGACGTCTGGATTCTCGGCGGTTATCAGAGCGATTTCGCGCGCAACCTCACCCGCGAGCAGATCGACTTCGCCGGGCTCACCCTCGAGGTCGTCGACCACACGTTGAACAGCGCCAGAATCGAGGCCACCGACATCGGCGTTGTCCATGTCGCAAACGCCTTCGGTGCGCTGTTCGCCGGGCAGACCCAGCTGGGCGCCATGCCGGCCACCGTGCATCCCGGCCTGTGGGGCACTCCGGCCTCCCGTCATGAGGCCGCCTGCGCGTCGGGCAGCATCGCAATCCTCGCCGCCATCGCCGACCTGCGCTCGGGCGCCTATGACAACGCCCTGGTCATCGGGGTGGAATTGGAGAAGACGGTGTCCGGCGACACCGCCGCCTCCCACCTCGGCGCCGCCGCCTGGACCGGCCATGAAGCTGACGAGGCCAAGTTCGTCTGGCCATCGATGTTCGCCGAGGTGGCCGACGCCTACGACCAACGCTATGGACTGGATGCCGAGCATCTCCGTGCGATCGCGGCGCTGAACTTCCGCAACGCACGTGCCAACCCCAACGCCCAGACCCGCGACTGGACGGTGCCCGATCCGATCGGGGACGACGACGCGACCAATCCGGTGGTGGAAGGCCGGCTGCGCCGCTTCGACTGCAGCCAGATGACCGACGGCGGAGCGGGGCTGGTGCTGGTCAGCGATGCCTATCTGCGCGCGCACCCACACACCCGGCCGATCGCCCGCATCGACGGCTGGGGCCACCGCACCGTCGGCCTCGGGCTGCGGCAGAAGCTCGACCACAGCGCCGCAGATCCGTACCTGCTGCCGCACGTACGCGACGCCGTACTGGACGCCCTCGGCCGCGCCGAAGTGAGGCTCGACGATCTCGACGGGTTCGAGGTCCACGACTGCTTCACCCCCAGCGAGTACCTGGCCATCGACCACATCGGACTGACCGGCCCCGGCGAATCCTGGAAGGCCATCGAGAACGGCGAGATCGAGATCGGCGGCCGGCTGCCGATCAACCCCAGCGGCGGGCTGATCGGGGGCGGGCATCCGGTCGGGGCGTCAGGGGTCCGCATGCTGCTCGACGCCGCCAAACAGGTCAGCGCCACAGCCGGGCCCTATCAGGTCGAGAACGCAAAGACCTTCGGCACCTTGAATTTTGGCGGCAGCACCGCAACCACCGTCAGCTTCGTCGTGTCGGCGAGCAAGGAGTAGACATGCACACCGAGATCGTCACCAAGTTCCTGTCCACCCTGCCCGAGGATGACACCCACCCCTACCGCACCGGGGCGTGGCGGCCGCAGACCACCGAATTCGATGCCGACGATCTGCGCGTCGTCGACGGCGAGATCCCTTCCGACCTCGACGGTGTGTACCTGCGCAACACCGAGAACCCGCTGCATCCGGCGTTTCAGACCTACCACCCTTTCGACGGGGACGGGATGCTGCACATCGTCGGCTTCCGCGACGGAAAAGCGTTCTACCGCAACAGGTTCATCCGCACCGACGGCTTCCTGGCCGAAAACGAGGCGGGTGGCCCGCTGTGGCCCGGTATCGCCGAGCCCGTCGAACTGGCCCGGCGCGACCACGGCTGGGGTGCCCGTACGCTGATGAAGGACGCCTCCAGCACGGACGTCACCGTGCACCGCGGGGTCGCACTCACCAGCTTCTACCAGTGCGGCGACCTGTACCGCATCGACCCGTACACCGGGGACACCCTGGGCAAGCAAGACTGGGGTGGCGCCTTCCCCGCCGAATGGGGCGTGTCGGCACATCCCAAGGCCGACGACGCCACCGGTGAACTGCTGTTCTTCAACTACGGCAAACAGGCTCCGTACATGCACTACGGCGTCGTGGACGCCGACAACCACCTGGTGCACTACGTCGACGTCGAACTGCCCGGGCCCCGGTTGCCCCACGACATGGCGTTCACCGAAAACTACGTGATTCTCAACGACTTTCCGTTGTTCTGGGATGCCGAGTTCCTCAAGAACAACGTGCACCTGCCGAAGCTGCACCGCGACATGCCATCCCGCTTCGCCGTTCTCCCCCGCCGCGGAACGTCCGGCGACGTCAAGTGGTTCGAAGCCGACACCACCTATGTCCTGCATTTCACCAACGCCTACGAGGACGGCGACGAAATCGTGCTCGACGGATTCTTCCAGGGCAACGCGGCACCGGCCCTGGCGCTCGACAAGATGCAGACCAGGCTGCACCGCTGGCGGTTCAACCTCGTCACCGGAGCGACCCGCGAGGAGCAATTGTCGGACAGCATCACCGAATTCGGCATGATCAACCCCGGCTACGCCGGACGCGACTACCGCTACGCCTATGCCGCCACCGGGAAGCCGGGCTGGTTCCTGTTCGACGGGCTCGTCCGCCATGACCTGCACACCGGATCCGAACAACGCTTTGTCTTCGAGGACGGGGTGTACGGCAGCGAGACGGCGATGGCGCCTCGAGTGGGCAGCCGTGGCGAGGACGACGGCTACCTGGTCACTGTCACCACCGACATGAACGACGACGCGTCCTACTGCCTGGTGTTCGAGGCCGCCCGGGTCGCCGACGGGCCGATGTGCAAACTCGCTCTACCGGAACGGGTTTCCAGCGGAACCCATTCCACCTGGGCTCCGGGTGACCAGCTGCGCCGATGGCTCGTGCGTGACTGACGCACCCGGCGGCACCAACGCCGTCGGGCAGATGCTGGGCCTGGTCGGCGACGAGTGGACGCTGCTGGTGATGCAACAGGCCCTGTTGGGAGCCACCCGCTACGGCCAGTTCACCACCCGGCTCCCGATCTCCAACTCGGTACTGACCCGCCGCCTGGCCTCCCTGACCGAAGACGGTCTGCTGCAACGCCACCGCTATCAGGAGCGGCCGCCACGCGACGAGTACCTGACCACCGCACGCGGGCGGGCACTGTGGCCGGTACTGGTGTCGATCTGGGAATGGGAGCGCCACTGGGTGCCCGAACACCGTGAGCCACTGCCCAAGATGCGGCACCTGAGCTGTGGCGCCGACTTCACGCCGGTCCTCACCTGCGCCGGCTGCGGTGCCCCAACGACGGCCGGCGATGTGGCCGCCGTGTGGGGGCCGAGCGGGGGCTGGTCGCGGTCGCTGCCGGAGGTGACGACCCGGCGCCGATCCGCCGACGACCGGCGCGACTCCCCCTCGGGCCTGTTCCCCCAGACCATGAGCGTGCTCGGCAACCGCTGGGCCTTCGCGATCATGGTCGCCGCCTTCACCGGTATCTCCAGGTTCTCGGACTTCCAACGGGTGCTGGCGGCGCCGCCGGCATCGCTCGCCGACCGCTTGCAGACGTTCCGGGCCAACGGCATTCTCACCACCGCCGACGAGGACCCCCGATACCGGTTGACGCCGAAGGGTGCTGCGTTCCTGCCCGTGCTGGTGACAGCGCTGGCCTGGGCGCAGCGGTCGTTCCCAGGCGTCGAAGGCCCCGCGGTGATCCTCACTCACAACGGATGTGGACACGGCTTCTCCCCGGTGCTGAGGTGCGATCAATGCGGCGAGCGGCTCACCGGAGCAGCGGTGTCCGCCGTCGAATCGTGATGGCCAGCCCCGTAAGTAGGGCGACCCCGGTGAGCCCGACAGCGACCCACACCGGCCCGAGGTGTCCCGCCGGGCCGGCGAATGAGGCGGCGGCCAGGGCCGGGCCGCAGGTGGCTCCGATGTTCAGCGCCGCCGTGGCATACGAGCCGCCCATCGTCGGAGCCCCTACCGCCGCGTAGAGCACCCGCGCGATGAGGGTGCTCCCTACCGCGAAGGCCGAGATTCCTTGTACCAGGACCAGAATCAGCAGCACCACCGGATGAGCCGCCAGGGTGGCCAACACAATCCAGCCGACGAGCAACAGCGGACCACCCACCCCGATGACGAGGCGGGGACGGCGATCGGAGTACCGGCCGGCCACCGTCACACCGATGAACGACCCGAACCCGAAGAGCACCAGCGCCACCGGCACCCACAGCCCCGGCAAGCCGGCGATGTCGGTGACGATGGGCGCCAAGAATGTGAAAGTGGCGAACGTGCCCGCGTTGACCAGGGCGGCGAGGAGTAGGGCCGATGCCAGTCTCGGCGATGTGAGTTGAGTGAGCTCATCGCGTAGCGGCGGGGCATCGACCGCGGGGACCGAATTCCCTTCGGCGCGACCGGGAATCCCGCGCAGGATACCGAGTGCGGCGGGAAGACACAGCAGTGCGATGGCCCAGAACGCTGACCGCCATCCCAACAGTGCACCCAGCACCGCGCCGCCGGGCACACCCGCGATGGTCGCGACTGTCGTCCCGCCGAGCAATACCGACAGCGCGCGCCCCTTCTGGTCTGCCGCCACCAGCGCCGCGGCCGTGCTGAGCGCCACCGCCAAGAATCCGGCGTTGGCAAGCGCGGCGATGACACGGGTGCCGAAGAGGACCGGGAAGTTCGGTGTCAGCGCGCCGACAATGTGGCAGAGCGCAAAGACCACCAGACAGCCGAGCAGGCTGCTGCGGGCCGGCCACCGGCGCGCGAGCACGGCCATGGCCGGCGCACCGATGACCATTCCGACCGCAAAGGCGGAGGTCAGGAGGCCGGCCGCGCCGATGGTGACGCCGAGACCGGCGGCGATATCCGGGACGAGCCCGGCAAGCATGAATTCTGAGGTGCCCATGGCGAACACCGCCAGGGCAAGCAGATAGAGAGCGAGAGGCATCGAGTACTCCGAGGCGAGAGAACGAACGGGAGACGTCTCGTCACCACGGCCAGCACCCCGAGAAAGGAAGCTGAAGTGTCAGTGATTCAGGGGGCTGACGGCGTGACCGAAAGCCCCCAACTTGTGCGCTTCAGGACTCGACATGCCGCCACCCTACTAAAGGCCCGCACCCTGAACGCAACCGAATTCACCCGGCACAGGTTATCGCGACCTCCCGGGACGAGATTGCTGATGGCTGCGTCAGACTCCCCCTGCCGATCGGCAGAGACGTCGGCGTCATGCCCCCTGGTAGGGCGCGCGGCATTCCCGCTCGAGTCTGCAGCGCTACGGAAGCGTCATGCCGCCTCAACCGCCGCCCTAATAAAAACCTCCCACCGAATCCCACGTCTTTGACATGCACCAATCACCGAAAGATGGTCAGAAAATATCTAGCACTCATCATGGTCGAGTGCTAATATCGGCGGTGCACAGTGATTGGCTGCCTGCCAAGGTGGCGGGCTCTGAGACGTTACGGGAGGTGAATTACTGTGCTTCGTTTTGATCCGTTCAGCGACCTTGATGTTTTGACCAGGAGTTTGCTGTCAGGTGATTCCGGGTCAACTCGCACACCGCGATTCATGCCGATGGACCTCTGCAAGATCGGTGACCACTACGTTCTGACGGCCGACCTTCCGGGCATCGATCCGGGCTCGGTGGACGTCAACGTCGACAACGGCACCCTGACCATCTCGGCGCATCGAACCGCACGCACGGAGGAGTCCGTCCAATGGCTGGCGAATGAGCGGTTCTTCGGCAGCTACCGACGCCAGTTGTCGCTCGGCGACGGGATCGATACGTCGGCCATCTCCGCCACGTATGAGAACGGTGTCCTCACCGTCACCATCCCAGTGGCCGAGCGCGCCCGGCCTCGTAAGATCGAGGTCGCGCACGGCGCCGACCGCAAGTCGATCGAAACCACTGTCGACGCGGATTAGCCGGTCTCGCCACGGCGGTCCAGCCTGAACTTCAGGCTGGACCGCGCCGCGGGCCACTCGATGTCCAGGATCGAGTACACGACAGTGTCACGACGGGAGCCGTCGGGCCCCAACTGGTGGCTGCGCAGCACTCCGTCGAGCTTGGCACCGAGCCGCTCGATGGCTCCACGGCTGGCGAAATTGAAGAAGTGCGTGCGGAATTCCACTGCCACACAATTCAACTCGTCGAAGGCATGACCGAGCATCAAGAGCTTGGTCTCGGCGTTGATGCCGGTGCGCCGTGCCGCGGCGGTGTACCAGGTGTGCCCGATCTCCAGCCTCCGGTTCGGACCGTCGACATGCAGATAGCTCGAAGACCCCACCAGCTTGCCGTCGAGGTCCCGCACCACGAAGGTCACGCCGTCATCGGCGGCGCGCAGCTCGAACATGCGCTGCACCCACTCGGCGGCACCGCCGGGCTGTGGCGTCATCGTGTACCAGAGCGACCCCAGCTCACCGTCCGCGGCAGCGGCGTCGATCTCCGGGATGTGCCCGGTCATCAACGGCTCCAACGTCACCCAGCGTTGCCCGGTCAACTCCACGGGTCTCACGAATTCGCCCATCAGCTCTGCCTCTCGCTCATTGGCGGCCGCCGAACGTCGCCAACAACGACCACACCGAACACAACCCGGCCAACACCGCCATGGCGCCCCCGACGTACAGGCCGTAGCCCGCCGCCACCGGCCCCTTCACGTTGAGCGTGTAGTACCACGCCGTCACCGCTACCAACGCCAGCGAAATCACCAGTCCCGCAGCCGAAGCCCACCGCTGCGACAGGCCACGCCCGGCCATCGCCCCGGCCACGATCAGGCCGGCCCCCAGCAAAACGATCAGCTGCCCGGCGCCGAAACCATGAGGCAGCACGATGCTGCCCACCGCCCCCCCGATCGCATTTGCCCGGCCGCCGCCGTTGGCACTGGTGGTCAGCCACGGCAACCAGGCCACGACCACCAGAACCGCAGCACACAGTGCCACCAGCCAACCTGGACGAAGACGAACCATAGCGACGAGACTATCGGGTGTGACCGAACTACCTGACTGGGCCAGAGAGCTCGATCTCGCTCCGCACCCCGAGGGCGGCTGGTACCGCGAGACCTGGCGTAGCGAACTGACGATCAGCCAGGCCTCGCTGCCGACGGGCTATTCGGGGCCCCGTGACGCCGGCACCGCGATCCTGTTCCTGCTGATGCCCGGCCAGCAGTCGGCGTGGCACACCGTGCGCAGTGCCGAGCTGTGGTTTCACCACCGGGGCAGCCCCCTGGTCCTGGAGATCGGCGAGGAAAAAGACACCGCGACAAGCCTTCTGCTGGGCCCTGACATTGCCGCCGGGCAGCACCCGCAACTGCTCGTGCCACCCGGCCACTGGCAGCGCGCCATGCCCCGCGGCGACGAGCCCGCGCTGGTCAGTTGTGTGGTGGTGCCGGGATTCGATTTCGCCGACTTCGCGCTCGGCGCGACTAAGGACTGAGCAGGTCCACCGCTGCGGCTATCAGCGCTTCGTTGTCCGGTGCGGTGCGGCCGTCCGGCAGCAGCAGGGTGTCCTCCAGCCCGATCCGGGCCTGCGCACCGCGGACCCCTGCGTGTTGCAGTAACGGCCAACAGCTTTCGTCCATTCCGTGCAACAACGCGGGCACCGACGGCGCTGCCGCGCCCACCACGGTGAGCAGGGCATCGGCGGTGTCGGTATCGCCGTCGGGCGGCAACTCGATCATCACCCGCATGCAGTGCTCGGCAAGTTCGGAGGAAGCCCACGCCGCGGCCGCATCGGCGTGGAACAACCCGGCCTCGACTCCGATGCCTCTGTCCAACAGCAGCCGGGCCAGATCCTCGGCACCAGGCTCGTGCCAGTTCACCGATGCGAAATCGGGAAGCTCCGACCACTCCTCGACCGCCCGCAGCCGACCGCGTGGATCGGGAAGCGCCCAATAGCCCGTCGTCACCCCGAGCGGCAGGCCCGGCACTTTGTGCCGCACCGCCGCAACCGCTGCGTCCACGGCGTCGGCCGCCAGCGAGTCCGTGCCGTTCGCGGTCTTGGGATGCAGATGTACGGCCTGCGCTCCTGCCCGGTGTGCGGCGACGGCCGCATCGGCGAGTTGCTCGGGGGTTACCGGCAGGGCCGGGTGTTGATCCGGGGTACGCGCGCCGTTCACACACGCCTTGAGATACGTCGGGTTGCCGGGCATGCCTTCATGCTTACCCGCGCGCACCCCGGTTCACACGCGATCAGTCCTGCAGCGACGACAGATTGAACCCGGCACCGGTCGGATCGGCCACCGCGGCGAGCCGCCCGTACGGTGTGTCCTCGGCCGCGCGTACCACCGAGCCGCCGTTGGCGACGATCAGCTCGATCGTCTTGTCCACATCGTCGGCACCGAAGAAGACGGCCCAGTCACCCGGCACACCCTCGGGCAGATACACCGAACCGTCCATCACACCCACGAGTGCCTCACCGTCGAAGTTCGCAGTGCTGTAACGGAATTCATCGGTATCCGACACCAACTCGGTGCTCCAGCCGTATACCGTGCGGTAGAAGTCCAGCCCCCCGGCGTAGTCCCTGGTGGTCAGCTGGTGATACACCGGCGCACCAGCCTCGTTGAACACGGCGAAACCCTCGTGCCCGGCCGGCTGCCAAATGCCGTAGAACACGCCCGCCGGATCAGTCATCATCGCCATCCGGCCCTTCTCCGGGATGTCCATCACACCGCCACAATTGCCACCGCCCGCAGCGATGGCCGCCGCCACGGTGGCGTCCGCATACGCGGTGTGCAGGTAGGTGGTCCAGGCATCCGGTGCGTTCCACTGCGGGTCATTGCTCATCAGACCCGCCACCACGTTGCCGTCGACGGATGCGGTGACGTAGCCGCCGTACTCGGGGCCGCCGGTCTCGTACGTCCAGCCGAACACCGCACCGTAGAACTGCTGGGCACGCTCAAGGTCGGACGTGGTCAGGTCGATCCAGTTGGGGGCGCCCAGCGGCGCGCTCTGACGGGTAACCACGATGGTGTCTCCTTCACGGTGAGTGGTCGGTCATTCGTATCGACCCGCGCCGTGACGGAAACTCATCGCCGCTTCAGCAACTGGTCGTCTGATCCGGCCGCCCGCCGTCATCCAGCACGACGGTGGTCGTCCCGCCGCGCGACAGTTCGATCCGCACCGTCCGCGGACCCATCCATTCGACTTCTTTGAGCCCGTCGCGTTTACCGTTGAAGCAGCCCAGATAGTTCTGCCGCGACAGCAGACCGTTGTTGGTGTACACCCGCACCGACGTTATCGGGTCGATCGTGAACCCGCCGCCACTGAACACGACCAGCTCCATGCCGCCATCCGGTGACGCGAGCCGTTTCACCTCGCTCTCGGGTCCGCCGGCAAGCAATAGCGCAAACAACACGATGCCGCCCCATCCCAGGCCGGCCAGGACCACCAGAACGACGGCCGACCATTTGACCACCTGATGGCGGATCAACAAGCCGATTGCCATGGCCAGCGCCATACTGCCCGCGACACCGAATATCACGGGATGAAACAGAAACGGACGCAACCGGTAATAGTCGGTCAACACGAAACCCGCCCCCACCAGGAGCCACAGGCAAACGCCGATCGCGGCGGCAACGCCACCCATCACCCGCACGCGGCTACTGTACGCAGCTCACCGGTAGCGCTGCGCGATCCTTCTGCGGTGTTCAGCGGGCGAACCGAACAGCGAACGGTTGAGCGCGGCGCGCTTGAGATAGACGTGCACGCCGCTCTCCCAGGTGTAGCCGATGCCTCCGTGCAACTGCATGGCCTTCCCGGCCACCTCGACGGCGGCCTCGGTGGCATTGACCTTGGCCATGGACACCGCGAGCGGCGCCGGTTCCGTAATGGCCGCGTTCACCAGCTGGCGAGCGACCGAGATACGCACGAGCATGTCGGCACACGCGTGCTTGACGGCCTGGAACGAGCCGATCGGACGGCCGAACTGCTGGCGAACCCCGGTGTAGGACACCGTGGTGTCGAGCATGGCCTGGGCGACGCCCAGGCTGTCGCAGGCCACCGCGAGCGCGGCACGTTCGTTGAGCGCACCCAGCGCGGCCTCAGGGTCGCCGTCGAATCGCCACACCGCGTCCTCGTCGACCTCCACCCCCTCGGCCGTCACGGTGGCGAGGCTGCGGGTCTCGTCGAGCACCGGCTGCTCGGTGACCGTGAGTCCGGGTGCCTCGGCGGCCACGTCCACCAGCACCGCGACGCCGTCGGCGTCACGAGCGGGCAGCAGCAGCCGCTGAGCTCCGGCTGCATCGGGCACAAAGGTGGCCCGGCCGTGGACGCGCCAGCCCAGCCTTGTGGTGCCCAGGTCGAACGGTGCCGGCTCGCCCGTTCCCGGCAGGGCCAGTACGGCACGGATGTTCCCGGCCACCACCGCCTGCAACAATGCGTCACGGCTCTCGTTGGGTTGCACCGCATTCAGTGCGCCGATGGCCAGCACAGCACCGCCGAGGTAGCGGGTCGCCCCGGCGGCCCGGCCCAGCTCCTCGCAGATCACCGCCACTTCGGCGAACGTCGCGCCGGCACCGCCTGCCTCATCGGGGGCGTCCAGTCCGACCCACCCCGCCGAGACCAACAGCGGCCAGTCGATGCTGTCCTTGGCCAGCAGATCAGCTGCCACGGAGCGTAGTTCGTCATGAAGCTCGGAAAACTCGCTCATCACACCGCACTCGGTTCTCGGGGCAGGCCCAGACCGCGCTCACCGATGATGGTGCGCTGGATCTCGCTGGCTCCGCCGGGGATGGTCCATTCCCACGATCCGATGAAATCGAGCATCCAGGCGCCCGACTCCCAGCCGCTGGAGGCCGGTTTGGCCAGCACGGTGTGGGCGTTCAGGCCACCGATCTCGGCACCGAATCCGGTCATCCGCTGCAACAACTCGCTGTAGTACAGCTTGACGATCGAAGCGTCGGCCGGGCCGGCCTGCCCCGCCTCGGTCCGTTCCACCAGATCCCGGCACAGCCCGCGCAAGCCGGACAGCTCGATCTCGAACTGCGCCAGCCGATCTGCCACCACCGGATCCTCGACGGGGGCGGCTTCGAGCAGCCACTTGAAGCCCGCATTGCCCAGCCGTTCCGACAACTCGAGCATGGTCATGCCGCGCTCGGCGCCGAGCGTGGCCTGGGCCACCTGCCAACCCTTGTTCACCGGGCCGATCAGATTGGCCGCGGGAACGGTGACGTCGTTGAGGAAGATCTCGCAGAAATGCGAATCCCCCACGGCATTTCGGATCGGCCGCACATCGATGCCCGGTGTGGTCATATCCATCAGGAAGTAGGAGATACCGTGCCGTTTGGGTGCTTCCGGATCGGTGCGCGCCAGCAGCAGACACCAGTCGGCGTGCAGAGCGCCACTGGCCCAGAGCTTCTGGCCGTTGACGACGAAGTTGTCCCCCTCGGCGCGGGCGGTCGTGCGCAGGGCTGCCAGATCGGACCCGGCCTCCGGCTCGGAGAACCCCTGCACCCAGATCTCGCCGTCGAGGATGGCGGGCAGGTGACGGCGCCGCTGTTCCTCGGAGCCTGCCGCGAGCAGGGTGGAGGCGGCGTGGTGGATCCCGACGAACGCCAGCACCAGTCGGGGCGCGTCGTGCGCGGCCAGTTCCTGATAGAGCACGATCTGCTGGGAAACTGACATGCCACCGCCCCATTCGGCGGGCCAGTGCGGAACCGCGTACCCGGCGGTGTGCAGCTCGGCGAACCAGGCTTTCTGGAACGACACGAACTCGTCGTCTCCGACACCGGTCTGGTTGGCGCGCCAGTCTTTCGGGACGTGGGCCGCGCACCAGTCCCGCACGGTGGCCCTGAACTCGTCGAGGTCGGTCATGACGAGAACAATCCGGTGAGTCCGCGCCGGCCGAGCCGGGCGGTCAGGGTGTCGCGGGTTTTGGACACCCCGAATGGCAAGCGGCGCAACGGCTGGCTGTAACGCGACAGCCAGGACAGCGTGGTTTCATCGCAGAAGCCGACGGCCCCGTGCAGCTGATGGCACACCCGGAACACCACCTCTGCCGCCTCGATCGCGGCCAGGCGCAATGCCAGCGCGTCGTTGATCGCCTCGTCGGCGGAGTTTGTGACCAGGCTCCACAGCGCGTACTTCGCCAGGATGTCGGCGCCGCTGCGCTCCACCTCGGCATCGGTCAGCTGGAACTGCACGCCCTGGAACGACGACAGCGGCTGGCCGAACTGCCTGCGCAGGCTGACGTGTGCGACCGTCAGATCGATGGCCCGGTCCAGCATGCCGAGCAGGGTCCACGACGGCAGCACCAGAGCAAGCGCCACGTCCTTCAGGCCGGCACCGTCCACGGAAGACAGCTCCAGCGCGGTGGCGAACGACGGACCGGAGGCACCCGTTGCGGTCACCGTGCTGCGCGTGCCGTCCAATGTGACAGCGGCCCACCGGTTGTCCAGCCCCTGCAGCGCCGCGTCGGGCGCGTCGGCATCGATGACGACCAGCCCGTCGACGTCCAGATCCGCCGGGCGCGCCAATCGCTCCGCGACCGGATACGGCAGCGCCCAATAGCCGGCACTGCGGCACACAGCGGCCGCGGCCTCCAATGAGTCCGCATCGCCGCGTGGTTCGAGCTCGAACACCCCAAGGCCTTCCAGCACAGGCATGACCAGCCCGGCCCGGGTGTCCGGCTTGGCGTCGGCCTGGGCCAGCAGCTGATCACCGCCGGCGGACTCGAATGCCTTCAGAGCCTCGCGGCCATACTCTTTCGCGTCATCGCTGAGATCCAGAATCATCGCCGTCACGCCTTTCCAGCCAGCATGGTTCGCGACAGCAGGATGCGCTGCATCTCGATGCTTCCCGAGGACACCGTCGACGCCTGCGAGTACCGCCAGTGATCCTCCACCTCGGCGCGGAAGTACTCGGCACGGCTGTCCCCGCCGCGCGGCAGGACTGCGGCAATCTCCATGAGCACCTCGGCGCTCTCCTGATCCAGCCTCGTCACCGCGATCCGATAAGCCGCGGAGTCACCGGGATTCACTCGTCCGGTGGCCTGCATCGACACCACCCGGTACGCCGTCAGCCGAGCCCGGCGACAATGCGTCAGCATCCGCGTCCAGCGGCCCCGGAGTTCCGCGGGCAATTGCTCCCACTTGTCTCCGAGCACCTCGGGCGCGGCCTGCAGCAGCCGCTCGCAGCGCGCGTAGCGCGCGATACCGACGCGCTCGAAGGACACCACGTCCTGCACGATCGACCAGCCCTGGTCCACGGTGCCGAGCACATCGGCCTCGGTGACCTTGAGGTCGTCGAAGAACACCTCGTTGAGATGGTGCGGGCCCATCATGGTGCGGATCGGGCGCACCTGGATACCCGGTGAATCCATCGGCACCAGGAAGATGGTCATGCCCTGCTGTTTCTTCTCGCCCTTGGACGTGCGGGCGAGCAGGAAGCACCACTGCGCCATGGTGGCGTAGGAGGTCCAGATCTTCTGGCCGTTGACCCGCCAGCCGTCGTCCTCCCGGCGGGCGAACGTGCGCAGTGAGGCCAGGTCAGAACCCGCCTCCGGTTCGGAAAAACCCTGGCACCAGATCACTTCACCGTTGGCGATCGGCGGCAGGTGCTTGCGCTGCTGCTCCTCGGTGCCGTGCCGCATGATGATCGGGCCGACCCAGTTGACGCCCATGTACTGGGCCCCGCGCGGCTCGTGGTGCGCCCACATCTCCTCACGCACGACGGTCTGCTCCCAGACCGACGCGTCGCCGCCGCCGAACTCCTTCGGCCACGACATGCACAGCAGATGCTGCTGTGCCAGCGTCCGGCAGAACTGCTGCGCCACCGCCAGATCGGCGGGGTCATCGGTGAACGCGCCGAGAAAATCAGCGGGAACCTGGTCGGCGATCAGCGCACGCAGCTCACCCCGCAGCGCGTCGGCCGCCTCGCCAAAATCGAAATCCACTCCTGGCCTTTCTATTCCTGCTCTGATTCGCCCGTTATCCGGCGATGTCCCGTCGGCCGAGCTCGGCAAGCACCTCGGCAGTATCGGCACCCAGTTCCGGTGCGTACCCGGCGACGTGGCCCGGAGTCCGGGAGAACCAGGTGGGCACGCCGGGCATCCGCACCCGGCCGTGCGGGGTATCGATGGTCTCGAACAGTCCGACGGCGTTGAGGTGCTCGTTCTCGAACAGCGCGTCCGGAGTGAGCATGGGCGCGGCGGGAATCTCCAACTCGGTGAACAGATCCAGCCACTCCGCGGTGGTGCGCTCCTTGAGGGTCTTGGCCACCAGCGCGTACACCGTGTCGATCTGCTTGGCTCTTTGTTCCAGCGTCGCGTACTCGGGGCTGTTCCATGGCGGCTGCACCCGGTCGATGAAGGCGTTCCAGTGCTTGTCGTTGTAGACGAGCGCCGCGATGTGACCGTCCTTGGTCTCGTACGGCTTGCGGTTGGGGGTGACCGCCCGCGGGTACACCGCGGGTCCCAGCGGGGGGTCGAACATGGCGCCGTTGGCATGTTCGACCAGCATGAAGGAGGCCATGGTCTCGAACATGCTGACCTCGACCTCCTGGCCCTCGCCGGTGCGCTCCCGGTGGAACAGGGCCATGGTGGTCGCGTAGAGGGCGGTCAGCCCGGCCACCTTGTCGGCCATGATGGTGCCGACGTAGGAGGCCTCGCCGGTCAATTGCTGTTGCACCGCGGGCAATCCGCATTCGGCCTGGATGGTGTCGTCGTACGCGGGCCGGTCGGCGTCCGGGCCGCGCCGGCCGTATCCGTAGCAATTGGTGTAGACGATGCCCGGGTTGATCGCGGCCACGTCGTCGTAGCCGAAGCCGAGCTTGGTGATGGCCTTGGCCCGCATCGAGTGGATGAACACATCGGCGTCGGCGATCAGTGCCCGCAGGTCGGCCTTGCCCTGTTCCGAACGCAGATCCAGCACCACGCTGCGCTTGCCGCGGTTGACGTTGACGAACACGCCGCTCATCCCGGGAGCCGGGCCCACCGAGATATAGCGGGTGTTGTCCCCCGCCGGTGTCTCGACCTTGATGACGTCGGCGCCCATGTCGGCCATGATCTGCGTGCAGTACGGCCCCATCACCATCGCGGTGAGGTCGATGACCCGAATGCCCTGCAGTGGACCGGATGTCATGAGTTGACCTCGTCCGCGGCTCGTCCGAAGCTGTAGCGGATGTGGTCGGCGTGCCCGTCGGGGACCACCGGGAAGATCACCGGCTCGCTGGTATCGCGGATGCGGTCCATCTGCTCACCGACCTCCTCCACGGTCCACGACGGCTGGTACACCCCCGGCGATTCGGCGACGACGGCGCGGGCGATCCGCCCCGCGATCGCGACGAAGAACTCGCCGGTGACCGAACAGGATTCGTGCGCCAGCCAGCCCACGGCCGGGGCCACCAGGTCCGCGCCCATCGGCGGGTACGCCGAGGTGTCCAGGCCCTCGGCCATCCGGGTCACCGCGCCCGGCACGATCGCATTGCACATCACGCCATCGTCGGCGCCCTCCAGTGCCACCACATTGCACAGCCCGAGAATCCCGGCCTTGGCCGCCGCGTAGTTGGCGACCTGATGGTTGCCGTACAGCCCGCCGATCGACGAGGTCAGCACCACGCGGCCGTATCCGGCCTGGCACATCAGCGGAAATGCCGGGCGCACAACGTGGAACGCGCCGCGCAGATGCACGTCGAGCACGGCTTCGAAATCGTCGTAGGTGAGTTCCTTCAGCGAGCCGCGCCGCACGGTGCCCGCGTTGTGGATCAGGATGTCCACGCGACCGAAGCGCTCGACGGCCGCGTCGACGATGGCCTGGCCGCCCTCGGGGGTGGCCACCGAATCCGTGACGGTGACGGCTTGGCCACCGGCCGAGACGATTTCGTCGACGACGGCCTGCGCCGGCCCCGAGTCGGTACCGTCCCCGGTGAGACCGCCACCGGGATCGTTGACGACGACCTTGGCGCCCCTCGATGCGAGGAGCAGGGCGTATTCGCGGCCGAGTCCCCGGCCGGCCCCGGTGACGACGGCGACGCGCTCGTCGAATCTGAGTGTGCTCAAGCGAAGGGCTCCTCGCCCTCGAGTTTGGTGCGCTGCAACAGCCGCCCCGACGTCGGGTCATACGGTGTGGCCCGGTGCATGGTCCCGGTGTTGTCCCAGATCACCAGGTCGCCGACGGTCCACTTGTGCCGGTAGGTGAAGTCCGGTTGGGTGGCCCAATCCCGCAGCCGCACCAGCAGTTCGGCGCTCTTGCGGAAGTCGATCGGGCCGTCGGCGTCGACGATGTGGCGGGCTGTGGCGCCGAGCACCAGCGACTTACGGCCGGACTGATGCGTCCACACCAACGGCAGTTCCCGGTCACCGATCGCCATCATGCGGCGCAGAGCCTTCGCACTGGGCTCGGGGTCGTAGTAGAACATCGTGTTCCACGCCGAATGCATGGCGCGCAGGCCCTCGAGCTCGGCCTTGTCGTCGTCGGACAGGTCGTCGTAGGCGGCGTAGGTGTTGCAGAACTCGGTGTCGCCTTCCTCCGGGTTCCCCAGCGCCACGCTCTGCAGCAGCGAGGCCAGGATCGGCACCTCGTTCATCGTGCCGTCGATGTGCCAGTACAGCGAGCCCTTGAGGTAGTCGGCCTGCTTGTTCACCTCGGTGTCGAGGGAGACCTTGTACAGCTTCTCGCCGGCGTGTTCCGGGGCGAACGTCCCGAGGATTTCGGTGAAGGCGATCTGCTCGTCGTCGGTGAACCCGATCTGCGGGAACACCAGCACCCCGCGCTGCTCGAGCAGTTCTCTGATCCGCCCAGCATGTTCGCCCGAAAGCAGTGTGGCCTTGTCGGCCCGGATCTCGGTTCCGATGCGCGGCTTGATATCCCGAGTCTCAAGCGCCGTGGTCGTCGTCATGAGGTGAGCTCTAGTCCGTCGAGGTCACCCTTGGCCCGCCATTCAGCAATGAGCTCATCGAAGGCGTAGAAGCCGGGCGAGTAGAAATCACCCAGGAAGGCGCCGTTGCGTTCCGCGCCTCCGCGACCCTCGTTGTTGTAGTAGCCGGGCGTGCACGACAGTTCGAACGCCGAGTTGTCGATCGCCAGTTCACGGACCGTCGCGACCCAGGCGTCCTGCCCCTCCTGGCTGGGTTCCACCGTGGTGGCGCCCCGATTCTGGGCCTCAGCGATGATGTAGGCGATGTGCTTGGCCTGCTGTTCGAACATCGCCGTGGTGTTGGCCGAGACGCCGCCCTGGATGAAGCCCATGAAGAACTGGTTGGGGAATCCGCGGCTGGTCATCCCGTGCAGGGTCTTGTAGTCGTTCTGCCAGTAATCGAAAAGGGACAGTCCGTCGCGGCCGACGATGCTCTCGATCGCGAAGCGGCGGCTGATTTCGGTTGAGATCTCGAAGCCACTCGCGAAGATCACGCAGTCGACCTCGTATTCGACACCGTCGGCAACGATCCCCTTCTCCGTCAGCCGTTCCACACCCTTTGAAGCCGAGACGTCGACGAGTGTCACGTTTGGACGGTTGAACGTGGCCAGATACTGCTCACTGGACGTTGGCCGCTTGCACATGAATCGGTAGTACGGCTTCAGCACCTCGGCGGTCGCGGGATCCTCCACGATCTCGGCGACGTGGCGACGCAGCCGCTCCATGATCTTGAAGTCTTCTTCCTCCCGGAACGCCATGATCTGCTCGATGGTCACCGATGCCGGGTCATCGCTGGCCGCGATCCGCGCAGTCAGATTGCGCCCGAGCTCGGTCCAGAAGTCGCACACCAGGTCTGGTTCACCGAACACCACACCGACGAACGGCGACCAGTTGTGGAAGTTGCGCTTGCGTTCCTCCTGCCAGCCCGGCTGCAGGGATGCGGCCCACGCCGGATCGGTGGGCGGGTTGGACCGCGCGTCGACCGAGGACGGCGTCCGCTGGAAGACGAACAGCTGCTGGGCATCGCGGCCGAGGTGCGGCACGAGCTGGATACCCGTCGCACCGGTACCGACGAGGGCGACGCGCTTGTCGGCCAGCTTGTGCAGGCCGCCGTCGGCGTCGCCGCCCGTGTAGTCGTAATCCCAGCGTGCGGAATGGAATACGTGCCCCGTGAAGTCCTTGATGCCGGGGATACCCGGCAGTTTCGGCCGGTTGTACGAGCCCTGCGCCATCACGACGAAGCGGGCTCGGATATCGTCGCCCCGGTCGGTGCTGATCTGCCAACGCTGCGTTGCGTCGTCCCAGCGCATGTCCCGAACCTGGGTGGAGAACAGTGCACCGTCGTACAGCCCGAAATGCTTACCGATGTTGCGGCAGTGCTGGAAGATCTCGGCGCCGTCGGCGAACTTCTTGCTCGGCATGAAGTCCAGCTCTTCGAGTAGCGGGATGTAGCAGTAGGCGTCGTTGTCGCACTGGATTCCCGGGAAGCGGTTCCAGTACCAGACTCCACCGAAGTCACCGGCCATCTCGATGACGCGGATCCCCTCGACACCGGCCTTCTTCAAATAAGCTCCGGCGAGCAGTCCGGCGAAGCCACCGCCGAGGATGACGACGTCGGAATCCTCGGTGACCGGGTCCCGTTCGATCACCGTCGTGTAGGGGTCGACCTCGTAGAAGTCGGCGAAATCGCCTTCCAGTTCCAGGTATTGGTCGGCCCCCTCGGGCCGCAGCCGCTTGGCCCGCTCGGCGGCGTACTTCTCGCGGATCGCGTCGATGTCGAAGTCGTCGGGCGTGTCGGTGGGCCCGCAAGTGTTGGGCTGCGTCATGCGTTGGCCTTCTCCGGAAGCGCGGCGGCGTGCAGTGGTGCGGGCATGTCGTGCACCGCGGGCAGCACCTCGGCGGCGAACAACTTGGTGGACTCCATCGCCTTCTCGTACGGCATGGTGCCGAACTGCGGGACGATGGTGACCTCGCAGAACGAACACGCCTCCTGCGCGGCCTTGAGCTTTTCGAACACCGTCTCGGGCGTGCCGATCAGCAGGTTGGACGCGTGGTATCCGGGCGGGCCGCCCTTCTTCTGGTTGCCGACCTCCGATGCCAGCACGGCCGTCGCGCTCGCCTCACGGGCGGCGTAGGCCTCGTACCCCTTGACGCCCTTGAAGTTGGACGCATCGGCAAAGCCGTAGTGCACGTTGACATCGCGGTTCGCGGTCCAGATCCATTCCTCGGTCTGAGCCACCTCGTCCTCGGAACCCACGCAGTACATGAACATCACGTTCTTGGGCTGACAGGGCCCCAGGCCCTCCTCGGCACGGAAGGTGTTGACCTTGCGCACCTCCTCACCGGCATCGGTGATCGGCTTGTTGCCCACGAACAGCGGCACCATGCCACGGCGGGACAGGATCTCCAGCGACTCGGCGGTCGAGGACGAGCTGTAGATGCGGTCGAACAGGTCGGTGCTGATCGGCTCGGGCCGCAGCGACATCTCCGGGAACGAGAAGATCTTGCCCTCGTAGGAGAACCGCTCGCCGGAGAAGGCCAGCTTGAGGATGTCCAGCGTCTCGTTGAAGCGGTCGCGGCTCTCCTCCCGCGGCACGCCGACCGCGGCGAACTCTCCCTTGGACACCCCGCGGCCCAGGCCGATCGTGGTGTAGCGGCCGTTGGAGACGATGTCGAGGTAGGCGATCTGAGTGGCGAGCCGGATCGGGTTCCACCACGGCACCACCGCCACGAACGTGCCCAGGCTGACCCGCTCGGTGCGTCCGGCGAAGTAGGTCAGGGCCTGAATCGGGTTGGGCGTCATGCCATATGGCGTGCCGTGGTGCTCGGGGAACCAGATCCCGTCGAAGCCGAGCGGCTCGGCGAGGTCGCCGAGGGCCAGCGCGGCCTGCACGCACTTGTAGTCCGGGGTGGCAGGCGGGGTGCTGAAGTCACCGGCGAGCACGCGCTCCCAGTCGTGGGAGTTCTGCGCTCCCGTACCCAGATTGACCTTCATTTACGTCTCCTTACTCGGCGATTTGTGTGCGTTTGGCGGCGCTGACCGCCGCTGGATGCACCCAAATCACTGGATGTCTCGGGGTTCTCCGGTGCCCATGTACTTGGAAAGCTGGTAGTGCAGGTTGACCGTGCTGCGTTCGCGATAGGGATTGGGCAAGGTTCCGGGGAACCCTGCCGATTTCATCCCCTGTTGCACCGCCGCCATGTTCGAGAAGTCCTGCGGCAGCACCGACAGCCAGTTCGGTGAGTCCTTCGGGGTATAGGCCCATTCGGTCTCCGGCTCTTCGCCTTTCGGGTACAGCTCGAAGACAGCGACCTCGAAGATGCACTTGTCCGGGTTGTAGCCGGGATCGGGTCGTGCGGAGTAGCACAGCGCGCTGGTCAGGCCCTGCCCCACTTGGAAGTTCGGGAAGATCTGCCAAGCAGTGCCGCTCTGCCCGAGGATGTCGGGCGGGATGGTCGGCCAGGTCACGCCACGCGCCTCGTCATCGCGGCGGGCCGAGGCCAGCCAGTGCTGCAGCACCTCGTCGGCGGGTGTGCCCTCGGGAAGCTCGTCGACGAGCCGCTTGGCGGCGTTCACCAAGGTCTTCGTCGTCGTCGCGTTGGTCTCTTCCATGGTGTAGACCTGCATCTCGGCAGTGGAGATGCGCGGATCACCGGTTCCCAGACGGATCTTGGACTTGGTCTCGTCCATGCCTTTTGGCGCGTCGTAGCCGATGTTGCTGTGCTTGCCCTGCGCCTTGGCCCAGCCCTTGAACTCGCCGAACTTGTTGAACTCCGGGTGCGTGGTGAACACGTGGTAGGTCTCGTTGAAGGCCTCCATCGCGACCTTCCAGTTGCAGTCGAAGTACAACCATTTGCGCCACTTGTAACGCATGTTCTCCAGGCCGAACGGGTCGAGGATCTTGGCAGCCGGCATCAGGTAGTCGGCCAGCGACTCGCAGTCGGGATCCATGTTGATGAACAGCCACCCGCCCCAGGTGTCCACCTGTACGGGTGCGAGGTGGGTGTTGCGCGGGGTGAGTTTGCCCTGCCAGTCGTCCTGCTCCCGGATGTGCGTGCAGGTTCCGTCGAGACCGTAGGTCCAGCCGTGGAATCCGCAGACGAAGGACTTCCGCGCGCGGCCGGTCGCGTTCTTGGCACCCTCGGGGTTGTCGATGAGCTTGCGTCCGCGGTGCATGCAGACGTTGTGGTGGGCGGTGAATTCGTTTGGGCCCGTGCGCACGACAATGATGGAGTCGTCGAGGATGTCGTAGGTCAGGTAGCTTCCGACCTCGGGAATCTCCTCGACCCGGCCGACCTGCTGCCAGACCTTGCGCCACAGTCGATCCCGTTCGGCGCGAGCGTAGCTCTCGGAGATGTAGGCCTCGACCCCGATGGTGGTCGGCTGGGACAAATCTTCGGCGATCTCTCCGCTCGCGTCGTCCGGTTCGGCGTCGACCTCCATGGCGGCGTCGAGATGCGATTCGGTATGAGCCATTTAGATCCTCCTGATGGCTTCGCGGAAGTCGTCGTCCTTGAGGAACAGCGAGGTGTTGTCGGCGCCGAGGTGGGTCCAGCGCAGGTTCAGCCCGCCGTCGACCAGGATGGTCTGGCCGGTGATGTAGCTCGACAGATCCGAGAGCAGGAACAGGATGGCCCCGGCCTGCTCCTCGGGAGTACCGCGGCGGCCCATCGCGATCGCCCGCCGGTCCCGCTCGGGGTCGGCATCGACATAGGTTGCCGAGGCCGCGGTTTCGGTCACCCCAGGAGCGACGGCGTTGACCCGGATGCCTTCGGCGGCGAGTTCTGCGGCCATGGTCCGGGTGGCCGCCACGATCGCGGCCTTCGCTGTGCCGTAGGCGACGTGATACGGCGCGGTGTTCATTCCGCTGATCGAGGACACCGACACGATCGAGCCCGGGGCGCCCTGGCTGCGGATCTCAGCGGCCACAGCCTGGCTCATGAAGAACATGGTCTCCAGGTTCGCGGCGAACAGCTCGCGCCAGTCGGCCCGCGAGACCCGGGTGGCGGGCATCCAGGTGGACGGCGCCGCGCCGCCTGCGACATTCACCAGCCCGTACAGCGTTCCGTCGGCAGCCCGCGCCGCGTCGAGCACCGCCACGATGCCCTCATCGGTGGACGCGTCGGCGGCGACCGTCACCACGTTCAGTCCCTTGTCGGCCAGCGGTGCCACGTGCGTGTCGAGGTTCTCCTGGGAGCGGCTCACCGCCACCACCGTGGCGCCGGCCTCGGCCGCCATCCGCGTGACAGTGGTTCCGATGCCGCCACCACCGGCGCCCGACACCACCACAACGCGGCCGTCCAAGCTCAGGGAACTGTCCATCCGCACCCCAATCGGCTCAATTGTCCGGACAACAAATGACGATCTTCATATTGGAGAACACTATTCCCCAGCACTTATTCAACCGTCAAGGGTCGATCCGAGCTTTTCGACGGCTATTGTCTGGACTACGGCAAGTTGCTAACGTCCGAGGTCATGAGCGCCCTATCGGCAAATCCCGGCATCGCCAACGCGAGGTACACCGCAAACCCGTCGGTGGCCGAGAACTGGACGCTGGAGCAGGTCACAGGCCCCAGCAGGCTGTTCGGCGCGAACGGCCTGCGCACCGGTCCGGACGGCCGGATCTACGTCGCCCAGGTCACCGGCAGCCAGATCAGCGCGCTCGACCTGGAAACCGGACAGCTCGAAACCGTCAGCGCCAAGGGCGGCGACATCATCGCCCCCGACGACGTGGCCTTCGACCCGAGCGGCAACCTCTACGCGACCGAGGTGATGGACGGCCGGGTCAGCGTGCGCGCAGCCGACGGCACCACCCGCGTGCTGCGCGACGACATCCCCTCCGCCAACGGCATCACCTTCCACCAGGGCCGGCTGTTCGTCGGAGAATGCCGTGAGGGCGGCCGGCTCATGGAGTTCGACCTGGCCGGCGGCGCCCCGCGCATCCTGCTCGAGGACGTGCCCTCGCCCAACGCCATGGAAGTCGGCCCCGACGGACTGTTGTATTTCCCGGTGATGGGCGCGAACGAGATCTGGCGTATCGATCCCAGCGGCGGCGACCCTCAGGTGGTGGCCGGCGGGCTCGGGGTACCGGACTCGGTCAAGTTCGACGCCGACGGCCACATCGTCTCCACGCAGGTGGCCAGCGGGCAGGTGCTGCGCATCGACCCGCGCAACGGCGACCAGACGCTGCTGGCCCAGCTCAACCCCGGCCTGGACAACTGCACCTTCGTCGACGGCCGGCTGTTCGTCTCGAACTTCACCGGCGAGATCACCGAGATCCTGTCGGGTGGCGGCACCGCGCCCCTGCTGCCGGGCGGGCTCAACTGGCCGCTGGACCTGACGGTCGGCCCCGACGGCGATCTCTACGTCGCCGACGGCACCTACTTCTACCGGGTGAACCCCGACGGTGGACTGCAGACCGTCGCAATGCTGTTCTCCCCCGGCTATCCCGGCTTCCTGCGTGGAGTGACCGCCTCGGGCCCAGGCGAGTTCATCGTCACCACCGCCGCGGATACGGTGGCCCGGTTCCGCCCAGCGGGGGCCGAGGACGAGGTGAGCCAGATTCTCGCCGGCGGCATCGACCAGCCCTATGGCGTGGCACAGGCTCCCGATGGTTCGGTGGTGGTCGTCGAACAGGGTGCGGGACGCCTACTCTCGGTGCGCGACGGTTCGGTGAGCGTCCTGGCTTCCGGCCTGGACACCCCGGTCGGTGTGGTGATCGGGCCCGACGGCGCGCCCCTGGTGTCGGTGGCCGGCGCGGTTGTGCGGGTGAGCGGCGGAGGTGTCGCGCCGCTGGTCGACGGATTGCACACGCCGCACGGCATTCTCGTGCGTGACGGCGTGCTCTACATCGTCGACTCCGGCAGCAAGGAACTCATCGGCTACGACCTGGACGATGCGGGCCGCACCACGATCGCCACCGGGCTGCCGGTCGGCCCGCCGCCCGGAGTGACCCCCAAGCCGCTCAAGGGCATGCCGCCGTTCTCCGGCCCGCAGGGCCCGTTCGCCGGGATCACCGCGGGAGCCGATGGAACGCTTTACATCTCGGGCGACGGCGATGGCAGCGTGCTGGCGCTGCGCAGAGGCTGACACCGATGACACTCACCCCCGCTGACCACCGCTACCTGCAGGTCGCGCGCACCCTGCGCAAGGAGATCGTCGACGGGGTGTACCCGGTGGGCTCACAATTGCCCACCGAACACGAACTGTGCGAGCGCTTCGAGGTCAGCCGCTACACCGTGCGTGAGGCGCTGCGGCGCCTCCGCGACGACAACCTCGTCACGTCACGGCCGCGGGCCGGCACCACGGTGGCCCAGCGGGCCGCGACCAACACCTATGCCCAGGACGTGGTCTCGATCAATGACCTGCTGGCCTTCGCCACCGGCGCCCAGTTCACCATCGAGTCCAATGCCATGGTCACCATCGACAGCGAATTGGTCGAACGCACCGGGCTTCCGCTCGGCGAGCAGTGGCTGGCGGTCCGCGGCTACCGGCAGGCCGATGGCGATCCGGCACCGGTGTGCCGCACCGAGTACTTCATCAACCGCAGCTTCGCCGCCGTCGGGCGGCTGCTGCAACGACACTCCGGTCCGATCTTCCCGCTGATCGAGGATCTGTTCGGGGTCAGCATCGTCGAAGTGCACCAGGAGATCTCAGCGATCGTCACGTCCGCCGAACTCGCCGCGGGCCTCAAGGTCGGCGCGGGCACCGCGGCCCTGCAGATGCAGCGCACCTACACCACCTCCGACGGGGAGATCGCCCAGGTCACCGTCAACACCCACCCGTCCGACCGGTTCCGCCACTCCATGACGATGCGCCGGGTCAAGGGCTGAGGCACGGTGCGAAATCTGGTGCGACGGGACGAGGCGCGTTCGGACGACGCCTACGCCCGGGGTCTGTGGGTGTCCACCACCTTGGCCGACGCCCTCGCGGACGCGGCGCGTGAGAGCCCCGACCGGACGCTTGTGATCGACGGCGACATCACCCTGACGGCGCGCGAATTGCATGACCGGGCACGGGCACTGGCACTGCGGCTCGCCGACTGGATGCCGGTGGGCAGCGTGGTGTCCTTCATGCTGCCCAACTGGCACGAGGCCGCCATCATCTACCTGGGCGCCACGTTGGCCGGCATGGCGGTCAACCCGATCCTGCCCTCACTGCGCGACCGGGAACTGTGTTTCATCCTCGACGATGCGCACAGCCGCGCGATCTTCATCCCCGCCCGGTTCGGCAACCACGACTACGCCGCGATGCTCACCCGGGTGTGCGGCGGGATGGCCACGCCACCGGAAGTGGTGGTGCTGCGCGGGGACCCGGGCCCGCACCGCTCATTCGACGCCCTGCCCGCGGCACGCGACCGGGCCCTGCCCGCGCTCGACCCGGACGACATCCGGATGATCATGTACACCTCCGGGACCACCGGGCGGCCCAAAGGTGTACTGCACAGCCACAACTCGATCAACGCATTGATCCTACAGCTGCGTCAGCACTGGATGATCGACCCCGGTGACACGTTCCTGGTGCCCTCCCCCATCGCTCACATCGGCGGTTCCATCTATGCCTTCGAATGCCCCTTGCTGTTGGGCAGCACCGCCGTGCTGATGGAGCGCTGGAACGCCGAGGAGGGCGTGGCCCTGATGACCGAACGCAAATGCACCCACATGGCCGGGGCAACACCGTTTCTGGAGCAGCTCCTCGGGGCCGCCGAACGGGCCGGCACCCGGCTACCCGATCTCAAGGTGTTCATCTGCGGTGGCGCTTCGGTACCTCCGTCGCTCATCCGGCGGGCGTCGGACTACTTCGAGCGAGCCGTGGTCAGCCGGGTCTACGGCTCCACCGAGGTGCCGGTGACCACCGTCGGCTCACTGGCACCCGGGGGCATCGAGCACGCCGCCGAGACCGACGGCCGTCCCGGCATCGCCGAGATCCGGCTGGTCTCCGGCGAGATCCGGGCCCGCGGCCCGCAGATGCTGCTGGGTTATCTGCACCCCGAGGACGAGATCGAATCCTTCGACCAGGACGGCTTCTTCCGCACCGGGGACCTCGGCCGATGGGTGGATGGCGACTACCTGCAGGTGACCGGGCGGGCCAAGGACCTCATCATCCGCAACGGCGAGAACATCTCCCCCAAGGAAGTCGAGGACCTCCTGGTCGGCCACCTCGGCATCGTCGAGGTGGCTGTGGTGGGCCTGCCCGATGACCGCACCGGGGAACGTGCCTGCGCGGTACTGGTGACTTCCGGCGGCCGGCGCCCCGACGTGACCGACCTGGGCCGGGTCCTGGCCCAGCACGGGCTGGCCCGGTTCAAAACACCCGAGCGGGTGGAGATCTGGGATGCCCTGCCGAAGAACGACGCGGGCAAAGTGTTGAAACATCACATCCGAGCACGGTTGAAGGGCGAATAGAATGCAGGTCGCGATCGTCACCGGAGCCAGCAGCGGCATCGGATTCGGCTGTGCCACCACGCTTGCCGAGGCGGGCATGGCGGTGCTCGGAACCGGCCGCGACGAGGACCGGCTCGCCGAGCTCGAACGGGCTGTGGGCGACCCGGGCCGGATCGCGACCCTGGCCGTCGACCTGACCGACGACGACGCACCGCAGCGCATCGTCGAGGCCGCGTTGTCCCGCTGGGGCCGTATCGACTTCCTGATCAACAACGCCGGCATCGGCAGCCCCAAACCCCTGCACGAGACCGACGACGAAACCTTGGATCACTTCCTCGGGATCATGCTGCGGGCGCCGTTCCGGTTGGCGCGAGATGTGCTGCCGCACATGGGTCCCGGATCGGCGATCATCAACGTCACCTCCACGTTCGCCGTCGTCGGCGGGCTGCGCGGCGGAGCCTACTCGGCCGCCAAGGGCGGATTGACCGCACTGACCACCCACATCGCCTGCCAGTACGGCGCGCAGGGCATCCGGTGCAACGCGGTGGCCCCCGGCGTCACCGTCACCCCGATGGTCGAGCAGCGTCTCAACGATCCGGGGTTCCGCAAGATGCAGACCGAGATGACCCCGCACACCCGCCTGGGCCGGGTCGAGGACATCGCCGCCACCGTGGCATTCCTGTGCTCCGACGGTGGTGCCTTCATCAACGGGCAGACCATCGTCGTCGACGGCGGCTGGAGCTCGACGAAATACCTGTCTGATTTCGCGCTGCGCGCCAACTGGATTGAGGATGGTTCTCAGTCATGAATGTCTTCGCGGTGCTCGATCAGGCCGCCGCCCGGTTCGGTGACCGGGGCGCGGTCTTTCTGGGCGAACGTCAACTGCTCACCTGGGCGGAGCTGCGCGACCGCGTACTGCGCCTGGCCACCTCGCTGAAGGCGCTCGGCGATCGCGGGACCCGCGTCGCCGTCGCCAGCGAGAACCGGCCCGAGATCGTCGAGCTGATGTTCGCCATCTGGGCGGCCGAGTGCGTTTTCGTACCGATCAACTACAAACTGCATCCCCGCGAGATGGCCGACATCCTGGCCGATTCCGGTGCGGCGCAGGTGTTCGCGTCGGCCAAGATCGCCGACGGCCTGGCCGCGTCCACCGAAGTACCCGTCGAGATCATCGGCACCCCGGACTACTCGGCACGGTTCGCCTCCAGGCCGTCAACCGTGCCCACGACTGATCCGGGCTCGCTGGCCTGGCTGTTCTACACCAGCGGAACCACCGGAAAATCCAAGGGCGCCATGCTGTCCCACCGCAACCTGATGGCGATGACGGTGGCGCACCTGGCGGACTTCGACGACCCGGACGAGAACTGCAGTCTGATCCACGGTGCCCCGATGTCGCACGGCTCCGGTCTGTACATCCCGCCCTACGTGCTGCGCGGTGCCCGTCAGGTGATCCCGGAATCGGCCGCGTTCGATCCCGACGAGTTCCTGGACCTGTGCGGCCATCACCCCGGCAGCAGCGCCTTTCTCGCGCCGACCATGGTGCAGCGCCTGATCCAGACCGGCCGGCCCCGTCCCGAGAACCTGAAAACCGTGGTCTACGGCGGCGGACCGATGTACGTCGACAGCCTCAAGAAGTCCCTGGCCGCCTACGGACCGATCTTCGTGCAGCTCTACGGGCAGGGCGAAGCGCCGATGACGATCACCGGGCTGCGCCGCGCGGACCACATTGATGCCGACGACGCGACGCTGGGCTCTGTCGGTTATCCGCGTTCCGGCGTCGAGGTCGCCGTGCTCACCTCCGACGGCACCCACGCGGCCGTCGACGAGATCGGCGAGATCGTCTGCCGCGGTGACGTCGTCATGTCGGGGTACTGGAACAACCCGACCGCCACCGCAGCGACACTCAAGGACGGCTGGCTGCACACCGGTGACATGGGTTCCTTCGATACGCGCGGCTACCTCACCCTGCGCGATCGTTCCAAGGACGTGGTGATCAGCGGGGGCAGCAACATCTATCCCCGCGAGGTGGAGGAAGCGCTGCTGGAACATCCCGATGTCGTGGAGGCGGGCGTGGTGGGCGCACCCGATGCGGACTGGGGTGAGGTGGTGGTGGCGTTCGTGGTCGTATCCGACGCCGCGCTCGATACTGCAATGCTCGACGCTCACCTGCTGGAACGCATCGCCCGGTTCAAACGGCCAAAACGCTACGAGTTCATCGACGCGCTGCCGAAGAACAGCTACGGCAAGGTGCTCAAACGCGAACTGCGGGAGCGGCTGGTACAGCAATGGACGGGCGGGTCCCGACAGGCATACTCTGATGTGATCTGGATCACTTATGCCGGACCCGAGGAGGCGGGATGATGACCGCCACAACGACGCATTTCCCCAGTCAGAAGGCGCCCTGCGGACGCACCACCCAGGGCGACCACCATATCGAGGATGACGACGACGGCCTGAATTTCGACGACTTCACGTTCGCCTGCGGCTGCCGCGAGACTCGGCACACCTACCACGACGGCTGCGTGAGCATCCGCACCATCAGGCACGACGGCAAAGTCCTCCGAGACGAGCGCTGCCGCGAACATGAGGCCTTCGAAGTCTGAGATCAGCCGATGACGGCCTCACACGACATAGTGGTGATCGGAGGGGGCGGCGCCGGTCTGCGCGCCGCGATCGCCATCGCCGAGACCGACCCGCGGCTGTCCGTGGCGATCGTGTCGAAGGTGTACCCGATGCGCAGCCACACCGTCTCGGCCGAAGGCGGGGCCGCCGCCGTGGCGGGGGCCGACGACAGCATCGACGAACACGCCTACGACACGATTTCCGGCGGGGACTGGCTGTGCGATCAGGACGCCGTCGAAGCGTTCGTCGCCGAGGCGCCCCGTGAGCTCATGCAGCTCGAGCACTGGGGTTGCCCGTGGAGCCGGACCCCGGACGGGCACATCGCTGTTCGCGCCTTCGGCGGCATGAAGAAGCTGCGCACCTGGTTCGCCGCCGACAAGACCGGGTTCCACCTGCTGCACACCCTGTTCCAGCGGGTGCTGTCCTATCCGGGGATCGCGCGTTACGACGAATGGTTCGCCACCACACTGCTCGTCGACGACGGTGCGGTTCGCGGTCTGGTCGCGATCGAGCTGGCCACCGGACGGATCGAGACCATCCTGGCCGACGCCGTGATCATGTGCACCGGCGGCTGCGGCCGGGTGTTCCCGTTCACCACCAACGCCAACATCAAGACCGGGGACGGAATGGCGTTGGCGTTCCGGGCCGGAGCACCGCTCAAGGACATGGAATTCGTGCAGTACCACCCCACCGGATTGCCGTTCACCGGCATCCTGATCACCGAGGCTGCCCGCGCCGAGGGGGGATGGCTGCTCAACAAGGACGGCTACCGGTACCTGCAGGACTACGACCTGGGCACGCCCACACCGGAACCCAAGCTGCGCAGCATGGAACTCGGCCCGCGTGACCGGTTGTCGCAGGCGTTCGTCCACGAGCTGGACAAGGGCCGCACCGACGAAACCCCTTACGGACCGGTGGTTTACCTGGACTTACGACACCTGGGCGCAAAGCTCATCGACGCGAAGCTGCCGTTCGTCCGGGAGCTGTGCCGCGACTATCAGCACATCGACCCGGTCTCCGAGCTGGTGCCGGTGCGACCCGTCGTGCACTACATGATGGGTGGCGTCCACACCGATATCACGGGTGCCACAACACTTCCCGGGCTCTACGCGGCCGGCGAGACCGCGTGCGTCAGCATCAACGGGGCCAACCGGCTTGGTTCCAACTCATTGCCCGAACTGCTGGTGTTCGGCGCCCGCGCCGGATGTGCCGCGGCCGAGTACGTGTCGCGGGCCGGCTCGGCCTCCGCCTCGGTGCAGACGCAGGCCCACACCGAGGAAGAGCGCCTGGAACACGACCTGAGCCGGCGCGCCGAAAGCGGCAGCGAACGCATCGCCGACATCCGCACCGACATGCAGAGCGTGCTGGAGACCGCGGCAGGCATCTACCGCGACGGCCCGACCCTGACCAAGGCGGCCGAGCAGGTACGGGAGCTGCAGGAACGCTTCGCCAATGCCGGCATCGACGATCACAGCCACACCTTCAACACCGAGCTGCTGGCGTTTCTGGAGTTGTCGGGGATGCTCGACATCGCCCAGACGATCATCGAATCCGCCTCACACCGCACCGAATCCCGCGGGGCACACCAGCGGACCGACTTCCCCAGCCGCGACGACGAGCAGTTCCTCGCCCACACCATGGCCCATCGAGAGCCCGACGGCTCAGCGCGGATCGACTACCTGCCGGTCACCATCACCCGCTGGCCACCGGGCGAACGCGTCTACGGGAGATGAGATGGCAGACCGAATTGTCATGGAGGTGGCTCGATATCGACCCGAAACCGATACCGAGCCGGTGGTGCAGTCCTACGACGTTCCGCTCACGCGCGAGTGGGCGGTCCTGGACGGACTGAACTACATCAAGGACCGGCTCGACGGCACCCTGAGCTTCCGGTGGTCATGCCGGATGGGGATCTGCGGCAGCTGCGGGATGACGGTCAACGGTGACCCGAAACTGGCGTGCGCCACCTTTCTCGTCGACTACCTGCCCGGGCCGGTGCGGGTGGAACCCATGCGCAACTTCCCGGTGATCCGCGATCTCGTCGTCGACATCAGCGACTTCATGACCAAACTCCCCCGGGTCAAGCCGTGGCTCATCCGCGACGACGACGCACCGGCCGAGGACGGCGAATACCTCCAGACGCCAGCCGAACTGGATGAGTTCAAGCAGTTCAGCATGTGCATCAACTGCATGCTGTGCTACTCCGCGTGCCCCGTCTACGCCCTGGATCCGGACTTCCTCGGGCCCGCGGCGATCGCGCTGGCCCAGCGGTACAACCTGGATTCCCGCGACGAGGGCGAGGAAGAACGTCGCGATGTGCTGGCCGCCGCCGACGGGGCGTGGGCGTGCACGTACGTCGGTGAATGTTCGGTGGCCTGCCCGAAAGGTGTCGATCCGGCCGGTGCGATTCAGCGCTACAAGCTCACGGCGGCAACACATTCGGCGAAGAGCCTGCTGCTCCCGAGGGCCGCGCGATGACAACGTATCGACAGCCCGTCCCCCTGTTGTGGTGGGTCAAACGACCCTCCTACCTGCGGTACATGCTGCGCGAGGCCAGTTGTAAGTTCGTGGCCTGGTCGGTGGTGTACCTGGGATTGTTGGTGTGGGCGCTCGGCACGGACCGCTACGACTGGTTTCAGGATTTCAGCACCCACCCCGTGGTGATCGCGCTGAACGTGGTGACACTGGCATTCCTGTTGTTGCACACTGTGACCTGGTTCAGCCTCGCGCCGCGCGCGATGGTCGTGCATCTGCGGGGCCGGCGGGTTCCCGCGGGTGCGGTGCTCGCCGGCCATTACGCCGCATGGCTTGTCGTCTCGGTAGTGATCGCATGGGTGGTGCTGGCATGAGCGACGATTGCGGAGCGAATCAACGGCAGGCATGCGGCGACCGAGCCTGCGAGGGGGCCGCATGAGCGCGCCGGCCCGCCGGACGCCGGAACCGTTCTTCTGGCTGTTGTTCTCGGCCGGCGGCATGGTGACCGCGCTGACACTGCCGGTGCTGATGTTGCTGTTCGGCGTGGCGTTCCCGCTCGGCCTGATCGACGCGCCCGACCCCGCACATCTGCTGGCCGTGGTGCGTAATCCGCTGACCAGGATCGTGCTGGCCGGCATCTTCGTGCTGGGGTTGTTCCACTGGGCGCACAGGTTCCGCTTCATGCTCGAACACGGCCTGAAGCTCGGCCGCTTCGACCGGGCGATCGCGGTCTGCAGTTACGGCGCGGCCGTTCTGGGCTCGATCGTGGCGATCTGGGTGCTGGTCACCCTGTAGCGGCGAGCAGACACAAAACTGCCCATTTTCCCTGGAGAAAGGGCAGTTTTGCGTCTGCTCGCGAGAGAAATTACGACGATGCGTACAGCGACTTGAACTTGTTGAGCGACTGCTGGATATCGCCCTTGAGCGCGGCGGCGACCACCATGCCGATCGGCCCGAACAGGGCAGGCCCACCGAGGTGCACGTCGAAGGTGACCTTCGCGCCGTCCACTGCATCAACGGCGGCCGGCGCGATCTTTCCGATCAGCTTGACCTTTACCCCGCCACGGCCATCGCCGTTGAGGGTCAAGGAGTGCGGCGGCTTGTAGTTCACCAGCGTCCACTTCACGCGGTTCAGCATCCCCTTGACTTCGACGATCGAGTCGATGACCGTGCCCTTTTCCAGGGTTTCGGGCAGCTTCGACCGCCAGGCCCGGTGGATGCTGAGCCATTCGTCGTACCGGGACAGATCAGAGGCGTATTCCCACGCCTTCTCCGGCGGCAACGGAACATCGACGGAGACAGACAATTTGGCCATGAGCTACTGCTGCGGTTCTTCCTTGTTGATGGCGTTCTTCGCGGCTTCCTGTGCCTTGTCGACCGCGCCGGAATACTTGCCCTGCGTCTTCTCGTCGATGACGTCGCCGGCCTTCTCGATGGCCTGCTCGACCTTGTCAGCGTTCTGCGACAAAAGGTCCTTGGCCTTGTCCAGGAATCCCATCAGCCCACCCTATCTTCTCGATTTCGTCTCGGTGTTCAACCGAGCCCCGCAACATTGTCCCCGTAGCCAGCTATCTCCACAACCGCCGCTTCTCGCCCAGCACCACGCCCTGCACCCACCACAGCGCCTCGATCAACGCGGCCCCGACCAGGCCAATGCCCAGCGCGATCGCGGTGACCTTCAGATTCGACGGATCCAGCATGAACAGACGCTGAGCCAGCGGCAAACAGAAGATCAGCACATACGCCAGCCCTGACCCCGCGACCAGGGCCACGCGCCACCACTCATACGGCCGGGCCACCACCGACAGCACCCACAACGAGGACACCAACAAGGTGATCAGCGCTGCCGTCGACGCCTGGGTCTGCTCCGCCGGGCTGGCCGCCCGGCCCTGATAGGCCACCAGGTAGGAGACGAACGTGACGGTGCCGACGACCAGACCCGAGGGCAGCGCCGCCGTCATCACCCGGCGCACGAAACCCGAATGGGCCCGTTCGTTGTTCGGAGCCAGCGACAGGATGAAGGCCGGGATGCCGATGGTGAACCAGGCCGCGATGGTGACGTGGATCGGCTGGAACGGGAACAGCAGTGGATCGGTGCCGAACCATTCGGCGGACAGCCCGGCGAACCCCACCAGGATCGCCAACAGCACCGAGTAGACGGTCTTGGTGAGGAACAGGTTCGAGACCCGCTCGATGTTGCCGATCACCCGGCGGCCCTCGCCGACCACATAGGGCAGCGTGGCGAACTTGTTGTCCAACAACACGATCTGCGCCACCGCGCGCGAGGCCGAACTGCCCGAACCCATCGCGACGCCGATGTCGGCGTCCTTGAGGGCCAGCACGTCGTTGACGCCGTCCCCGGTCATGGCCACCGTGTGCCCGCGCGACTGCAGGGCATGGACCATCGCCCGCTTCTGGTCCGGACGCACCCGGCCGAACGTGGTGTACTCCTCCAGCGCGTCGGCCAACTGTTCCGGTTCGTGGGGCAGCTGCCGGGCGTCCATCGTCTCGCCGTGCAGGCCCAGTTTGCCTGCCACCGCACCCACCGACACCGCATTGTCGCCGGAGATCACCTTGACCGAAACATGCTGGGAAGAAAAGTAATCGAGAGTCTCACCGGCGTCAGGACGGATCCGCTGCTCGAGCACCACCAGGGCAACGGGCGTGACGGTGCCGGGCGCGCCCGGCGCGTCGACAGCCAGATCGGAGGACCCGACCAGCAGCACCCGCAGCCCCTGGGCACCGATCTGCTCGGCCTGCTCGGCCACCGGAGAGGTGGAATCCAGCAGCACGTCGGGGGCGCCGATCACCCAGTTGCCGTGCTCGCCGTAGGACGCACCGCTCCACTTGGTGGCCGACTTGAACGGGGCTGTCGCGGTGGCGGTCCAGCCCGGCGGCTCGCTGTAGGCCTCGGCGATGGCCACCATGCTGGCGTTGGGCCGGGCGTCGTCAGCGGCCAGCTGCGCCAACACCGCAGCCACATCAGCCTCGTTGAACGGTTTGAGATCGCTTACCCGCATACCGTTTTCGGTCAGCGTGCCGGTCTTGTCGGCACACACCACGTCGACCCGGGCCAGACCCTCGATCGCGGGAAGCTCGTTGACCAGACACTGACGCCGGCCCAACCGCACCACCCCGACCGCGAACGCGAGCGAGGTCATCAGCACCAGACCTTCGGGCACCATCGGCACCAGTGCGCCCACCATGCGCAACACCGCGTCATGCCAGTCGGCGTGTGTGGTGAACAGCTGGGTGTAGATGGTGAGCAGGCCGGCGGGCACCAACAGGTAAGTGATGAACTGCAGGATCTTGTTGATGCCGTTGCGCAGTTCGGATTTCACCAGGGTGAACTTGGAGGCCTCCTCGGCCAGCTTGGCGGCGTACGCCTCGTGCCCGACCTTGGTGGCCCGGTAGGCGCCGGAGCCTGCCACCACGAAACTGCCCGACATCACCGTGTCACCGGCATCTTTGGCGATCGGGTCGGCCTCACCGGTCAGCAGCGACTCGTCGACCTCGAGGTTGGATTCCTCGATGACCTCGCCGTCCACCACGATCTGATCGCCGGGCCCGAGTTCGATGATGTCGTCGAGCACCACCTCACTGGGCAGCACTGCGCGAGCACCGGATTCCCTGCGGACCGTGGGCTTGGCCTGCCCGACGATGGCCAGCTTGTCCAGGGTCTGTTTGGCCCGGACCTCCTGGATGATGCCGATCGCGCTGTTGGCGATGATCAGCAGGCCGAACGCGCCATTGATCACCGACCCGGTGGACATCACGATCAGGAACAGCACACCCAGAATCGCGTTGATCCGGGTGAACACGTTGCCGCGGATGATGTCCGAGATGCTGCGCGCAGCACGCGTCGGCACGTCGTTGGTCTTACCCGCCGCAACCCGCTCGGCCACCTCGGCATCGGTGAGACCAGTGACATTGATCGTCGTCATTCGCCCTCGTCCCGTTCGGTGTCGTCAAGCTCGGACGTCAGTTTGCCACCGCCGGGGCGGTCAGAACTCCCACCACGGGTCGAGCGCCGCAGATTCGGCGTCCACCCGCTGCCCCGGGCGCGGCACCGCGATCTGCACACCGGCCGGGTCGGCCGCCGTCAGCAACCGCCGCACCGGATCCGCCCACGGGTGCGGTGCCAGGCGGAAGGTGGCCCAGTGGACCGGCACCAGCAAGCCGGAATCGGTGACGTCCAGGTGGGCACGCACCGCTTCCTCGGGATTCATGTGGATGTCGGGCCAACTCGGGTGATAGGCCCCGACGGGAAGCAGGGTCAGATCGAAAGGCCCATGTTCCGAACCGATTTCGGAGAAGCTCTTGGTGTAGCCGGTATCCCCGCCGAAGAACGCCCGGTGCTGCGGCCCGATGAAGGCCCACGAGGCCCACAGCGTGGTGTTGCGCTGGAACAGCCGGCCGGAGAAGTGCCGGGCCGGCGTGCACACCAGGGTCAGCTCGCCGATCCGGTGGCTCTCGTTCCAGTCCAGCTCGACGATGCGGTCTTCCGGTATCCGCCACTTACGCAGATGGGCACCGATCCCCAGCGGCACCACGAACGGCGCCCGCTGCGTGCGGACCAGACCCAGCACGGTCTCGATGTCGAGGTGGTCGTAGTGATCGTGACTGATCACCACGGCGTCGACGGCAGGCAGCGCCTCCAGCGGCAGCGGCGGTTCGTGCAGCCGCTGCGGTCCCACCACCCGCGACGGCGAGCAGCGACGGCTCCAGACCGGATCCGTCAGCACCCGGTAGCCGTCGATCTCGACCAGCGCGGTGGAGTGCCCGTACCAGGACACCGCGCACGTCGCGGCCTCCGCCTCGACCGGTTCGGCCAGCGGGATGGGCCCGGGTGGCCGGGTGGCCGACCGCGGGCCGAACATCTCGGCGATCAGCATGCGCCACTCTTCCCGGCTCATGCTGATCCCGGGCGAGGCCGGCTCGATGTTGACGAACACGCCGTCCGCGTACTGCAGAGACCGCTGCGCCACCGGGCGGATCTCGCGGGGCAGGGCCCCCACCGAGGCATAGGTCCCGTTCAGTGCGCGCAACAACCACCCGCCGGCCAGCAGTGACGCCGACCTCGCTCCCAACCGCAGCGCCGCGCGCAGCACGTCAGGCCCCGGTGAAGTTGGGCGGCCGCTTCTCGATCCGCGCCACCTGCGCCTCGATGACGTCCTTGGAAGCCCACGCCTTGTCGAACAGCTCCTTGTGGGCCGGCCACGACTCCTCGTAGGCACCGTCGTCGTTGAGCACGCGCTTGGCATGCTGCAACGCCAGCGGTGCGAAGCCGGCCAGCTCGGCGGCCCACTTCTGCGCGTCGGCCAGCGTGCCGATGCGGTTGGCCATCCCGGTCTGCAGCGCGGTCTCGGCGGTGAGCTTCTCGGCGCCGAGCAGCATGCCCCGTGCCCGGCCGTAGCCGACCAGCGAGGTCAGCCGCCGGATGCTCCAGTTGTCCAAGGCCAGGCCGTACCGCGCGACCGGGAACTGGAAATAGGCGTCGGGGGCGACGACCCGCAGATCGCAGATCATGGAAAGAATCACACCCGCGCCGATCGCCGGGCCGTTGATCGCGCCGATGACCGGAACCGGGGCCTTGTCGATCGCCAGGTTCAGGGCCAGCGCCTTGTCGGGCAGCTGCTCGGCCATGCCCGCCGCATCGGTCAGGTCGGCGCCGGAGCTGAACACCGAACCCGCCCCGGTCAGCACGATGGCCCGGATATCTTCGCCCGCGGCGTTCTCCACCGCCTCCCGCAGACTGTCGACAAGCTCGCAGTTCAGCGCGTTGCGCCGCTCTTCGCGTTGCAGTTCCAGGGTCAGGACATTGCCGTCTCTGGTCACACCAATCATGTGGCCAGCCTATATACGCTCAAGCCGTGAGTCGGATCGGCGCCCGCGCGCTTCGTGATGCAGTGCTCGACGAGGGCTCGTTCCAGAGCTGGGACGAGCCGCCCCTTGAGATCGCCCGTTCTGAGGATTACCAGCGCGAACTGGCCGAAGCGTCGGCGAAAACCGGGCTCGACGAATCCGTGCTGACCGGGGAAGGGACCATCTTCGGCCGCCGCGTGGCCGTGGTGGCCTGCGAGTTCGACTTCCTGGCCGGATCGATCGGCGTGGCCGCCGCCGAGCGGATCACCGCCGCCGTGACGAGAGCCACAGCCGAGCGGCTACCACTGCTGGCCTCACCGAGCTCCGGCGGGACCCGCATGCAGGAAGGCACCGTGGCATTCCTGCAGATGGTCAAGATCGCCGCGGCCGTCGAACTGCACAAGCAGGCGCACCTGCCCTACCTGGTGTACCTGCGCCACCCCACGACCGGCGGCGTGTTCGCCTCCTGGGGTTCGCTGGGGCATGTCACCGCCGCCGAGCCGGGCGCGCTGATCGGCTTCCTCGGCCCGCGGGTGTACGAGCACCTGTACGGCGAACCCTTCCCCTCCGGCGTGCAGACCGCCGAGAACCTGCATGCCCACGGCGTCATCGACGGGGTGGTGCCACTCGCGCTGCTGCGCGACACCCTGGACCGCACGCTGCGGGTGGTCGCCGATCCGCCGGGGCCGCCGCCTGCCGCTCCCGAGCCTGAACCGCTGCCCGACGTGCCGGCGTGGGAATCGGTGCTGGCGTCGCGACGGCCGGATCGCCCCGGAGTCGGCTATCTGCTGCGACACGGCGCCACCGACCGGGTGCTGCTGTCCGGCACCGAACGGGGCGAGGCCGCCACGATGCTGCTGGCGCTGGCCCGGTTCGGCGGACAGCCCGCGGTGGTGCTGGGCCAGCGCCACAGCGAGGGCGGGCTGATCGGGCCCGGCGCACTGCGTGAGGCCCGGCGCGGCATGGCGTTGGCGGCCGGTCTGCAGCTGCCGCTGGTACTGGTGATCGACACCCCGGGCCCGGCCCTGTCGATCGAGGCCGAGCAAGGCGGGCTGGCCGGTGAGATCGCCCGCTGCCTGGCCGAATTGGTCACGCTGGACACCCCGACGGTGTCGGTGCTGATGGGTCAGGGCAGCGGCGGACCCGCGCTGGCGATGGTGCCCGCCGACCGGGTGCTGGCCGCAGCGAACGGCTGGCTGGCTCCTCTACCACCCGAGGGCGCCAGTGCGATCGTCTACCGCGATACCGCACATGCCGCGGAACTGGCCGCCGCGCAAGGGGTTCGCTCGACGGATCTGGTGCGGGCCGGCATCGCCGACGCGATCGTCCCCGAACATCCCGATGCCGCCGACGAGCCACGGGCCTTCACCGAGCGGCTGTCTACGGCCATCGCCGGCGAGCTCGCCCACTTGCGTACGGTGCCCGCCGAGCAGCGATTGCGGACCCGGCTCGACCGCTACCGGCGGATCGGGCTCTGACTCCAGCGATTTGTGGAGTCTCAGCCGTCACCGGCACGGTCAGAACTCCACGAATCGCCGTCAGACTTCGATCGGCGGGTGCAACCTGTCCATGGTGTATTGCCGGTCTCTACGCGCGGCCCACGAACTGCCGGCCAGCGACGCCACCAGAACACCGAACAACACCGCGATCGCGATCCACAGCCGTGAATCGATCCCGCCCACGATCAATTGGCGAAGGCCGTTGACCGCGTACGTCATCGGGTCGACCGGGTGCAATATCTGGAACGGTTTGGCCGTGGTCTCCACCGGATAGATACCGCCGGCCGAGACCAGTTGCAGCATCAGGAAGGCCAGCGTCACCACCCGGCCCACCGACACCCCGAACAACGCGTTGAACGCCTGGATCAGGGCCAGGAACGTGCCCGCGACCAACAGCAGGAACGCCACGGTGGCCAGTGGGTATCTCGCTTGCAGGCCCACCCCGAAGTGCACCACGGCATACATCACCACGACCTGGCAGAACACGATCAGCAAGGCCGGCCAGTAGGAGGCCAGCACCACACGCAGCGCCCCCAGCCCGTTGACCACCGGGCGGGACTGCAACGGCTTCAACAACATCCAGATGATGAGCGCACCGATGAACAGCGCCAGCGGCAAGAAGAAGGGCGCGAAACCGGTGCCGAACGTGGCGGCCGGATTGTGTGTCTGGATGTCCAGCGCCACGGGAGCGGCCAGGGTCCGCGCCACCTGAGTGCGCTGCTGCGGGGTCCAGGACGGGACCTGGGTCGAGCCCTCTTTGAGCGCGGTGGCCAGCTGCTGATTGCCGGCCTGAAGCTTTTCGGTGCCGGCGGCGAGTTCGCCAGCCCCGCTGGACAGTTGACGTCCACCGTTGGTCAGCTGCACCAGGCCGCTGTTGAGCCTCTGGGCACCGTCGTTGAGTTGATGAGCGCCGTCGCGCAATTTGACGACGTCGGAGCGCAGTCCGCCGGTGACCGCCTTGGTGATGAACACCCGCAGCTTGCTGTTCGGATCGCCCAGCTCGTTCTCCAACTGGGTGGCGTTGTCACGCAATCGGATCAGGCCCTCATCGGTGGTGGGATCCAGCCCGCGAGCCTGCAGCAGCCGTTGCGCACCGGCCAGGAACTCCCCGGTGTCGCGCACCGCGGGATCGGGGCTGTTGCGCAGGATGCCGACCGCCTGGTCGACGATCGCCGCGGCCTGCGCCTGGTCGATGTTCAACGCCGCGATCCGGTCGGTGGTCGAGCGCACCGCACCCGAGAGCCGCTGTGCGGCCATGCCAACCTCGTTGGGGTCCAGACCAAGTCCGCTGACCCGGTCCAGCACGGTCAGCAACGGATCGGTCGCCGTGTCGACCGCCGTCGACAGCTGCCGGGTGCCCGCGGCCAACTGCGAAGACCCGTCACGCGCGGTGACCAGACCCGCGGTCAACGCGTCGGCACCGGCGGACAACCGGTGCGCACCGTCATTGGCCGCAGCGCTGCCCGTGGCCAACTGCTGCGCACCGTCGGCCGCCTTGACCAGGCCGGCCCCGGCATCGGTCAGCCCGGTCAGAACGGTCCCGACCGTGCGTTCACCGATGTTCGCGTTGATCTGGTTGATCACCTCACGCGCCGCGTTCTGGCCGATGATCGAGCCCAGGTAGTTGTTGGCGTCGTTGAACGTGAAGCGGACGTTGGCCTGGTGCGGTGAGCCGCCCGAGGGTGACGAGATGCTGGTGCTGAAATCCTCCGGCAGCGTGATCGAGAAGTAGTACTTGCCGCTGGACACCCCGTCGGCCGCCTCCTGCGCCGAAACCCGGTGCAGCTGAAGCTGACCCGAATCCACGAGGGCGTCGGCCACCTCATCGCCCGCCCTGACCTGCTGCCCCTCCGCGACGGTGCCCTGGTCTTCGTTGACCAGTGCCACCGGGACCTTGTTCACCTCACCGAACGGGTTCCAGAACGCCCACAGGTACATCGCGCCGTACAGCAGCGGCAGCAGGATGACCGTCACGAGCGCGATCCGCGGCATCGTGCCGCGCGAGAAACGTTTGAGGTCAGTGCCCAACGACATTCCGGCTAGCACGGTTATTCGCCACCTTTCTGCGAACCGGCCAGCTCGGCCAGCGTCGTGTTGGGCACTGTCACCTGCGCGCGCATCGCCGCGGCGAGATGGCCGGGCACTCCGTTGACCGTCGCGGTGATCACGGTCTGTTTCTCCCCCAGCGCGATCAGGCGCCCCAGCAGGATGTCCCGGTTGCGGTCATCGGTGAGGTGGTCCAGGTTGCCGACCACCAGCAGCGGCGGGGTCGATGTGTTGGCCAGCGCGATGCGCAACAGGATCTGATCGAGCTCGGTGAGCCCGTCGAAGTACGCCGTCAGCGACGGCAACGGCAGATCGCCGAACACCGGCTCGCACATGGCGGCCAGGGCGTCTTCGTCGGCCCGGCCCACCAGGGTGTACCAGGGTGCGTCCCATCGGCGTTGCTCGGTCACCAGGTCGCGCACCGTCACCGACTCGGACACTGTGTCGAGTTCATCGATCCCGGCCAGGGCCGCGGAGCGGAAGATATCGGTGGCGCGGGTGCGCCCGAACACCGTCAGCTGTCCGCGCGCCGTTTTCATCCGCCCGGCCAGTGTCATCAGCAGTGCGGTGCGACCGGTACCCGCCGGTGCGACCAGCACCGTGACGCCACCTTCGTCGATGTCGAGGTCGACGGGCCCGTACACGGGGCCCCAGGGACCGTGCATGGTGATCGCGCGTGCGGTGATCGCCGGTGGCTTTTGCTCGTCCTCGCCGGCATCAGGCTCGGGACTTTGCTCAGGCATAGGCACATCACAACACATCCGGCGGGTGCGCACAGGTAACCGCAAACCCCGTTGCCCTGCCGATTCTTGGGTGGACCCTGCGGAAACGCTTGGAGACTTCCGGTGACGGCCGTCACGCCCGAGACGCGATGTGTCATTACCGAACTGACACAACCGATTTGGAAGCCGAGATCCGGCAGCGAACCGTGTTGACAATTCTCCGGTGTAAGGTTCTAATGAAACCCGCGCTTCGTTAGGTGAGGCTCCTATGCGAACACAGGCCACTGATCCGACGACGTCGAGAGACGCCCAGGGTTAGGACAGGTCTTCCCGGCCTAAGGGATGACCCGAAGTGGCTTCCCACCCCTGGTGGGACACGTCGTGTAGTGCCAAAGCTCTGATGAGGAAGTGCTCGCGCCGACCGGCGCGTCTGGCCACGTGCCGACTTCCTCTTCAGCGTGTTTGCATCTGACGATTTGCGTCAAGATCAGCGGCGTTCCGTGCGCCCGACAGCGAGGAGGTGACGACGACATGACGTCGAGTGACAGTCCGTATCCCAGTCCGATTCGAAAACGTCTGTCCATAAACACCTTTCCGCTGTCGATGACTGCCTAGATCCGCCACTCCAGGACGCCGGAGCGCCTGGCGCGGTGGACGACTGCCGCATGCGCATCGACGCGGAGAGCTCCGATTGAACTGGAGTCGATCCCATGCAGCGCAATACCTTTCTTCGTCGTGCCCAGGGTGTGGTCAAGGGGCCCATCGCGTGGATCCACACGCGTGCGTCGCTGACCCCGCAGGAGCGGCACAACCTGAGGATGAGCAACACCCCGGTGGCGGTCCTGACCGCGTCCCTTGGCGGCGGTTCGCATACCGCTCGATAGCCGAGCCATCCCAGATCCCGTTTATTCAGTCATCTTTCACGTCTTCACCCACGTGAACTGACACCTTCCAATACCGCGCGCCGCCTCAAGTCTCACCGAATCTCGTCTTGCTCCAGCCGATTCGGTGCGACTTGTGGTGCGCGCTCACCACCGACAGGAGCAGCCGGATGAACACCGCTGTCGAACAGAGCACCCTGACACCCACCGCGCCCGACGGCCGCAGCCTGTCCCTGCGTGCCGCCGCCGAAGCACACAACGAAGTCGAGGTCACGCTGGCGAACGTCGGGGGCCACCTCGACGGCCTGACCCTCGAGGACGCCGCCGAACGCCTCGCGGACGACGGCCCCAACGAGGTCGCCCACGACAAGGCCCCGCCAGCGCTGCTCCAGTTCCTGGAGGCCTTCAAGAACCCGTTCATCGCGGTGCTGGTGGTGCTGGCCGCCATCAGCTCGGTGACCGACATCTACCTCCCGATGCGCGACGGCCAGGCCGCGGACTACACCGGTGTCTTGATCATCGTGACCATGGTCGTCCTCAGCGCCCTGCTGCGGTTCTGGCAGGAGTACCGCTCGGGGAAGGCGGCCGAAACCCTCAAGGCGATGGTCCGGACCACCGCGACGGTGAAGCGCCGGGCCGCACCGGACGCCACACCCGAACTCGTCGAGATCCCGATGGCGCGGATCGTCACCGGTGACATCGTGCATCTGTCGGCCGGCGACATGATTCCGGCCGACATCCGCCTGCTCGATTCTCGCGACCTGTTCGTCAGCCAGGCGGCGCTGACCGGCGAGGCCCTGCCGGTGGAGAAGTACGACACGCTCGGCGCGGTGGCGGAGAAATCCGCCACCGCGGTCGCCGACGACGAGGCCGGCCCGCTCGACCTGCCCGGCATCTGCTTCATGGGCACCAACGTGGTGAGCGGCACGGCCACCGCGGTCGTCGTATCTACCGGCATACAGACCTATTTCGGGTCACTGGCCAAGGCGATCGTGGGCTCGCGCGCGGAGACCGCCTTCGACCGGGGTGTCAACAGCGTGAGCTGGCTGCTGATCCGCTTCATGTTGGTGATGGTGCCGATCGTGTTGCTGATCAACGGTTTCACCAAGGGCGACTGGCCCGAGGCATTCCTGTTCGCGCTCGCCGTGGCGGTGGGACTCACCCCGGAAATGCTGCCGATGATCGTGTCGTCCAATCTCGCCAAGGGCGCCGTGGCGTTGTCCCGTCGCAAGGTCGTGGTCAAGCGCCTCAACGCGATCCAGAACTTCGGCGCGATGGACGTGCTGTGCACCGACAAGACCGGCACGCTCACCCAGGACCGGATCATCCTCGAGCATCACACGGACATCCGGGGGGATCAGGACGACAACGTGCTCGCCCTGGCCTGGCTCAACAGCTTTCACCAGAGTGGCGTCAAGAATCTGATGGACCGCGCTGTCCTGCACTTCGCCGAGGACACACCCGAAGCGCTGCTCGCCGCCTCCGCCTACCGCAAGGTCGACGAACTTCCGTTCGACTTCGAGCGACGCCGGCTGTCTGTCGTCGTCTCAGACGTCGACCGGAATCACCTGATGGTCTGCAAGGGCGCCGTCGAGGAGATGCTCGCTGTGTCGACCCAGGTGTGGGACGGCACCGCGTGCCGGCCGCTCACCGATACCGACCGCGAGGCGCTGACCGAAACCGCGCGCGACTACAACCGCGAAGGGTTCCGGGTGCTGTTGGTGGCCACCCGGGAGATCCCGCGCGTCGAGCGCACGCACCGCTACCGCATCGAGGATGAGAAGGACCTCGTCGTCCACGGCTTTCTCACCTTCCTCGATCCGCCGAAGGAGACGGCCGCCCCGGCCATCACGGCACTCGCCGAACACGGCGTCACCGTGAAGGTCCTCACCGGTGACAACGAGGTCGTCAGCGCCAAGATCTGTCACGAGGTGGGACTCGACCCCGGGCAGCCCATCCTCGGTCCCCAGATCGACGACCTCGACGACGACGAGCTGAAGCGCGTTGTCGACGAACGAACCGTTTTCGCGAAGCTGACCCCGCTGCAGAAGTCGCGGGTGCTGCGGGCCCTGCAGGCCAATGGGCACACGGTCGGCTTCCTTGGCGACGGCATCAACGACGCACCGGCACTGCGCGATGCGGATGTGGGCATCTCGGTCGACACCGGCACCGATATCGCGAAGGAATCGGCGGACATCATCCTGCTCGAAAAGAGTCTGATGGTGCTCGAAGAGGGCGTGGTCAAGGGCCGCGAGACATTCGGCAACATCATCAAATACCTGAACATGACCGCCAGTTCGAACTTCGGGAATGTGTTCTCGGTACTGGTGGCGAGCGCCTTCATCCCGTTCCTGCCCATGCTGGCGATCCACCTGCTGATCCAGAACCTGCTGTACGACATCTCCCAGCTCGCCCTGCCGTGGGACCGCATGGACAAGGAGTTTCTGCTCAAGCCACGGAAGTGGGACGCGAGGAACATCGGTCGCTTCATGATCTGGATGGGACCGACGTCCTCGATCTTCGACATCACCACCTTCGCGGTGATGTGGTATGTCTTCGCGGCCAACTCACCCGAGATGCAATCGCTGTTCCAATCGGGCTGGTTCATCGAAAGCCTGCTCTCGCAAACCCTGGTGGTACACATGTTGCGAACCCAGAAGATCCCGTTCATCCAGAGCACCGCGGCGCTGCCGGTGCTGCTGACGACCGGGGCGGTCTGTGTGCTCGGGATCCTCATCCCGTTCTCGCCGCTGGGGGCGGCCGTCGGATTGCAACCCCTGCCGTGGGCCTACTTCGGATGGCTCGTCGCGACGTTGGTGTCCTACTGCGTCGTCGCCCAGACCATGAAGACCATCTACATCCGCAAGTTCGGTCAATGGTTCTGACCATCTGAGGAGCCACCGACCGCGCCGGGGGTCGGCGCGGTCGGTGGCATCGGGTGCGACGATGGGCAGATGACCGAGTCAAGGACCTACCCACCCGGTGTCCCCTGCTGGGTGGACACCGATCAACAGGATGTGGCTGCCGCCCAAGACTTTTACGGTCGGCTGTTCGGCTGGACGTTCGAGAACGTGCTGCCCGAGGACGCCGAGGAGAAGTATCTGATCGCCACGCTGGACGGTCACGACGTGGCCGCGGTCGCGTCGGCGCGAACCGGGGACGAGATCGCCTGGAACACCTATGTCGCGGTGGCCGATGCCGACGCCACGGCGGCCGCGGTGGGCGCTGCCGGCGGGACCGTGACGAGCGGGCCTGTCGACGCGGGACCCGGTGGGCGGCAGGCCGGTTGCGCCGATCCTCGCGGCGCGCACTTCAAGCTGTGGCAGCCCCGGCGGCGCCTCGGTGCCCAGCTGGTCAACGTTGCCGGCGCCTGGAATTTCAGCAACCTGCAGACGGCAGACCCGCAGGCTGCCGAGGCCTTCTACGGGCCATTGTTCAACTGGGAGTTCGATGTCGCCGGTGGCGCGGCGATGATCCGCCGTCCGGGATACGGCGACCACCTGGCCGCCACCATCGACCCCGGCATCAAGGAACGTCATGCCACCCCGGGTACCCCGCCCGGGTTCTCCGACGCGATCGGCTGGACGGGGCAGTTGTCCGACGAGCAGCAGCCCGAGCACTGGCAGGTGGTGTTCGCTGTGGCGAACCGCGACGAGTCCGCGGCGCTGGCCGAAAAGCTGGGCGCCACAGTGGTTTCCAGCTCGGACACCGAGTGGACCAACACCGCCCTGATCAAGGACCCGCAGGGCGCGCCGCTGGTCCTGAGTCAGTTCATCCCACCGACGGGCTGATCACCGAGCGATGCCGGGTGCGGTAGGTCAGCACAGCCGCGGCAATGATCACCTCGAGCAAAGCCAGCAGCGTCGCCGTCGTCATCATCGCCGAGGCCTGGACAGGGGCCGCCACGGTGTGGTGATGCATGGGCATCGGGGTGTGCAGGGCGATCATCGCCAGGCTCATCAACGCGATCGTGCACCAGACTCCGGGGGTGCCGCTGCGCCACAGGTGACCCGCACAGTACAGACAACCCACGATCATCGCCGCGAGCACCACACCGGCCACCGGGTTGGCGGTCGCGCCGAGCATCACCACGTGCAGCCCTGCCGAGCTCACGGCCAGCAGGGCACACGTCCGGCGCCCGACAACACTGCAGGCATGCGCGGCCGACATAGCTCCATCGTCGCAGCAATGGCACGCCTACGCTGCCCGAAACCGGTATGAGCAGCGAAAAGCCCGGTGGGTATCCGCCTACCGCCGTAGCGTCTGCCCTATGACCCACTTCAAAGCCCGGCTGACCCGGTCGCCACTGGTGATGGGCACACTCCTTCTCACGGTCGCGCTCACGGCGTGTTCGACCAACACTACTTCGCCTGAAGCGACGACAACCCCGGACGGCGCCAAGGGTGAATCGGCAGCGAGCCACGTCGTGGTGATCACCACCGGGGGGACCATCGCGACGAGCACCGACGCCAACGGCGTGCGCCGCCCGACGGTCAGCGGCGCCGATCTGGCGGCCGGCCTCGACGTCCAGGTCATGGATGTGATGAAGAAGGACAGTTCGCAGCTGACACCGGCCGACTGGGATGTGATCGGAGCGGCGGCCAAGAAGGCGGTGGCCGACGGTGCTTCCGGTGTGGTGATCACCCACGGCACCGACACGATGGAAGACACCGCGATGTGGCTGGACGTCACCTACAACGGGCCGGCGCCGATAGTGCTGACCGGGGCGCAACGCAGCTCCGACGCCCCGGATGCCGACGGGCCGACAAACCTGCGGGACGCGCTGACCGTGGCGGCCAGTCCCGCCGCGCGCGACCAGGGCGTGATGATCATGTTCGCCGGCGACGTCTTTCAGGCCTTGGGGACCCACAAGGTGAACACCCAGGATCTCCACGCGTTCGGCGGCACCCCGCCGATCGGGTCCGTAGCCGACAACACCTTCAGGCTGGACCACCCCGCGCAGCGGCCGTTCCTCGGTGAGGTGCCCGCGGTCAGCGCACCCCGGGTCAACGTCGTCGCGGCCTATCCCGGCGACGGCCCGGGCCCCATCGATGCCGCCGTGGCCGCGGGAGCACGCGGAATCATCGTGGAGGCACTGGGATCCGGCAACGCCGGTGACGGCGTGGTGGACGCGGTACGCCGGCACGCACCGGCCGGGGTGTCGTTCGGAATCTCCAGCCGCGTCCCGGACGGAGAGGTCATCGCCGAATACGGTCCCGGCGACGACATGGTCAAGGCCGGTGCGGTGATGGTTCCCCACTTGCGGCCGAGCCAGGCGCGGGTGCTGATGATGGCGGCACTGGCCACCGGTAAGCCGGTGGGCGACGTGATCAAGCGCTGGGGTTGACCATTTGAAAACTAGCTGTCGCCGAGGCCGAGGAGTTTGACGCTCTCGTCCCTCATGTCGACCTTGCGGATCTTTCCCGTCACCGTCATCGGGAATTCCTCCACGACAACCACATAGCGCGGGATCTTGTAGTGGGCCAGCTTTCCGGAGGCGAACGCCCGCAGCGCCTCGGCGTCCAGCGGCGCACGGCCCGGTTTCATCCGGACCCACGCGCAGACCTCCTCGCCGTACTTGGCGTCAGGTACGCCGATCACCTGGGCGTCGTCGATGTCGGGATGGGTATAGAGAAACTCCTCGATCTCACGGGGATAGACGTTCTCACCGCCCCGGATCACCATGTCCTTGATCCGGCCGACCACCGTGCAGTAGCCGTCCTCACGCATCACCGCCAGGTCCCCGGTGTGCATCCAGCCGTCGGTGTCGATGGCCTCCGCGGTTTTCGCAGGCTCATCCCAATAGCCGAGCATGACCGAGTAACCGCGGGTGCAGAACTCGCCGGGCTCCCCGCGCTCGACCGTCTCGCCGGTATCCGGGTCGACGATCTTGACCTCGATGTGCGGATGGGCGCGACCGATGGTGGCGGTACGGCGCTCCAGATCGTCATCAACCAGCGTCTGACACGACACCGGTGACGTCTCGGTCATGCCGTAACAGATCGCCACCTCGGCCATATGCATGTCCGCCACCACGTGCTTCATCACCTCGACGGGGCACACCGAGCCCGCCATGATCCCGGTCCGCAGTGAGGACAGGTCGAATTGGGCGAAGTCGGGATGCCCGAGCATCGCGATGAACATCGTCGGTACCCCGTACAGCGCCGTGCACTCCTCGGATTCGACCGCGGCCAGCGTGATGCCCGGATCGAATCCCGGTGCTGGGATGACGATCGTCGCACCGTGGGTCAGCGCACCGAGGTTGCCCATCACCATGCCGAAGCAGTGGTAGAACGGCACCGGGATACACACCCGGTCGCCGCGGTCGAAATTGATCAGCCCGCCGACGAAGAACCCGTTGTTCAGGATGTTGCGATGGCTCAGCGTCGCCCCCTTGGGGAATCCTGTTGTCCCCGACGTGTACTGGATGTTGATCGGGTCGGTGTTGGACAGCTCGCCGGTCCGCGCCCGCAATTGATCCTCGCCGACCTGCTCGATGTGCAACCGGTCCCAGTCCAGGGTGCCGAGGAAGATGATGTCTTTCAGCGCCGGACATTCCGCCTGCACTTCGGCCACCATCGTCACGTAGTCGGAGGACTTGAATGCGGTGGCCGACACCAGGGTCCGAATGCCGGATTGCTTGAGTACGTATGCCAGTTCGTGGGTACGGTACGCCGGGTTGATGTTGACCAGGATCGCGCCGATCTTGGCCGTCGCGAGCTGAAGCATCACCCATTCGGCACAGTTGGGCGCCCAGATGCCGACGCGATCGCCCTTCTGTACGCCCAGTGCCATGAGACCACGTGCCACCGCGTCGACCTCGTCGTTGAGCGCGGCATAGGTCCAGTGCCGCCCGGTGGCCACCTCGACCAGCGCGTCGGCGTCCGGCCCGGCCGCCACCATGCGCTCGAAGTTCGCCCCGATGGTCTCTTCGAGCACGGGAACATCGGTAGGGCCACGGTCATAGGAACTCATCGCTGTGTTCATTCCACAAGATCCTCGTATCGGAATTCGGTGGAAATAGGTTCGCCCGCTTCATGAGCCGCGTCCTCACGCTTGCGCAACTCGACGCGGCGGATCTTGCCCGAGATCGTCTTGGGCAGGTCGAAGAACTCCACCCGGCGCACCTTGAGGTAGGGGGCGAGATGGTCGCGGGCATAGGCCATGACCTCTTTCGCCGTGTCCGCGTTGGCTTCCCAGCCATCGGCCAGCGCGACATATGCCTTGGGCACCGACAGCCGGGTGTCGTCGGGTTGCGGTACCACCGCGGCCTCGACCACGGCCGGATGCTCGATCAGCACGCTCTCCAACTCGAACGGCGACACCTTGTAGTCGCTGGACTTGAACACGTCGTCGGTGCGGCCGATGTAGGTGATGTAGCCGTCCTCGTCACGGCCGGCGACGTCACCGGTGTGGTAGTAACCGCCGGCCATCACGGCCTCATTGCGTTGCGGGTCACCGAGATAGCCGGTCATCAGGTTGCGCGGGTGCGCCGCCAGGTCCAGGCAGATCTCCCCCTCGTCGGAGAGCGTCGAGGTGATCGGATCCACCAGCACCACCGGGACGCCCGGCATCGGCCGGCCCATCGATCCCGGTTTCACCGGCTGGCCGGGGGTGTTGCCGATCAGCAACGAGGTCTCGGTCTGGCCGAACCCGTCGCGAATCGTCAGCCCCCAGGCCTTTTCCACCTGGGCGATCACATCCGGGTTCAGCGGCTCACCGGCGCCCAGAATCTCCCGGAGCCCCTCGGGCCGCTCCCCCAGGTCGGCCTGGATCAGCATGCGCCACACCGTCGGCGGGGCGCAGAACGTGTTGACCTCGGCCCGGCGCAACTGACCCAGCAGTGCCGCCGCATCGAAGCGCGCGTAGTTGTAGACGAAGATCGTCGCCTCGGCGATCCACGGTGCGAAGAAACAGCTCCAGGCGTGCTTGGCCCAGCCGGGCGAGCTGATCGCGAGGTGCACGTCGCCGGGTTTGACTCCGATCCAGGCCATCGTGGTCAGATGGCCGACCGGGTAGCTAGCCTGGGAGTGCTCGACCAGCTTCGGCTTGCTCGTGGTGCCGGAGGTGAAGTAGATGAGCATCGGGTCATCGACAGTGGTGCACGCCTCGAACCGCTGCGGTGCCACGTCCTGCGCGTCGGCGTAGCGGTGCCAGCCTGCCGGCGTCTCGCCGACCGCGATCCGCACGTAGTCGCCGGGCACCTCGGCGAACTTGACCGCATCGGCGGTGTTGGCGATGACGAACCGCGCGCCGCCGCGGGCGATGCGATCGGACAGGTCCGCCGGCCCCAACGCCCCGGTCGTCGGCATGATGACCGCGCCCAGCTTGGCGATGGCCAGCATCGCCTCCCACAACTCGACCTGATTGCCGAGCATCAACAGGACCCGGTCTCCCTTGCTCACGCCGAGTCCCCGCAGCCAGGCCGCGACGCGGTCGGAGCGCTGCGCCATCTCGGCAAAGGTCACCTGCTGTTCGGAACCGTCCTCCTCCACGATCCACAGCGCCGTGCGGTCGTTGCCCCTGGCGATGGCGTCGAACCAGTCGACAGCCCAGTTGAAGGTGCCGCTGATCTGCGGCCAGGCGAATTCCCCGACAGCCTGGGCGTAGTCCGCGATGGTGGCAACCAGCTGGTCACGGGCACCGCGGTAGCGGTCCGTGTTGCTCGCGACGACATTCATGACAGTTATGCTCTACGTCACACTTGCCGCCCGCTACCCCCGAAAGTGTGTACCGACGATGCGCCCCTGGTTATTGCGGCCCCGCGACGGCGACGCGGTACGCGCCGAGCTGCGCCGCATGGCCACCGATACCGGGCTTCCGCTGGCCTTCGGCGGGGAGGTGCACGACGACACCCTGCTGTTGAGCGAGTTCTTCGGCACCCGCACCGGCGCCATGCGCGGGCTCGCGGTGCTGCCCCGGGCCGGGCTGGGCGGGGCCAGCGTGGTGTCCCGCCGCCCCATCTCGGTGCCCGATTACCGGCGGTCTTCGACCATCACCCACGATTACGACGAGCCGGTGCTGACCGAGGGGATCCGCTCGATCCTGGCTGTGCCGGTTGTCGTCGACGGCACGGCGCGGGCCGTGCTCTACGGCGCGCACCGCACCAGTGCCCCGATCGGCGACCGGACCGCGGCCGCGATGGTGGCCTCGGCCCAGCGATTGAGCGACGAGCTTCGCGTCCGCGACGAGGTGGACCGGCGCCTGCGGATGCGCGAGAGTGCGCTGACCAACTTCACCGACCAGCCGGCCGACACCGAACAGATCCGCGAGGTGCACGCCGACCTGCGCCGGCTGGCTGCCGACACCCCAGACCTGGCCGGGCCGCTGCGCGAGCTCGCGGACCGGCTGGCTGTCGCCCTGCGTGGCGACCCACCGGCCAGCGCCCCGCTGACCGCGCGGGAGGTCGACGTGCTGGCGCAGGTCGCTCTGGGCTGCACCAATGCCGAAGCAGCCCAGCGGCTTTCACTCAAGCCGGAGACCGTGAAGAGTTATCTGCGCAGCGCGGCAGCCAAGCTCGGGGCCCGCAACCGTCACGAGGCGGTCTCCAAGGCGCGGCGGCTACGCCAGATTCCCTGACCTCGGGACCTGCCTCTGGCAGATTGGGAGGCATGGCTCAGATCCGCCCCTTCCGCATCGCAATTCCCGACGCCGATCTCGACGACCTCAAACAGCGACTGAACCGGACCCGATGGCCCGAGGCCGAGTGCGTCGAGGACTGGACCCAGGGCATCCCGCTGGACTACACCAAGGATCTGGCGGCCTACTGGGCCAACGAGTACGACTGGCGCGCCCGAGAGGCCGCACTGAACCGGTTCGACCACTTCACCACCGAGATCGATGGCCTGGACATCCATTTCATCCACCAGCGATCCGCGCGTGAGGACGCGTTCCCACTGCTGATCACCCACGGCTGGCCCGGGTCGATCGTCGAATTCCACAAGGTCATCGAACCGCTGACCGAGGCCGGATTCGACGTGGTGTGCCCGTCGCTGCCCGGCTACGGGTTCTCCGGCAAACCGAGCGCAACGGGCTGGGGAATCGGGAAGATCGCGCAAGCCTGGGACACCCTGATGACGCGGTTGGGCTATGACCGCTACGGCGCGCAGGGCGGCGACTGGGGCGCCGCGGTGACGACGCAGATCGGCCGCAACGTGGGCTCGTGCGTGGGCATTCACGTGAACATGCCGATCGCGCAGCCGCCGGCCGAGGGCATCGGCGAGATGACCGAGGACCTGCAGGCGGCCCTGGCCCGGATCGAGTACTACCGCAAGTGGGATTCGGGCTACATGAAGCAGCAGTCCACCCGGCCGCAGACCGTGGGGTACGGACTGGTGGACTCCCCCGTCGGTCAGCTGGCGTGGATCGTGGAGAAGTTCTGGTCGTGGATGGACTGTGACGGAAACCCCGAGAGCGTGGTGTCCAGAGACGAGATGCTCGACAACGTCATGCTCTATTGGCTCACCGCATCGGCGGCCTCATCGGCCCGGCTGTACTGGGAAAGCGCCAACACGTTCGCCGGCGGCGAATATGTCAGCCTGCCCACCGGTATCGCGTCGTTCCCGCTGGAAATCCTGCGCGCCCCGCGCAGCTGGTGCGAGACCGGCTACAACGTCACCCACTTCACGACGATGCCGCGCGGCGGACACTTCGCCGCCTTCGAACAGCCGGAATTGTTCGTCGAAGATGTGAAGACGTTCTTCGACACCGTGCGGTGAGGTACTAGCGTCTTGGGCATGGACCCGTTGGTGCGTTCCCGTGCTGTCCAGGCCGTGATCTGGGGTATGCCCGCCGTCAACTTCGAGCTGTTGCGCGAAGCGGCAGCCGGAGTCGGCGCGGGCGACAACCAGGTGGTGTTCTGGTCGAAGCTGCTGGACTGGAAGAACCAGACCCTGACACCCAACCCGGACACCCTGTACTTCTTCCCGTTCTACAACACCCAGGCCGGCCCGGTCGTGCTGGAAATCCCTCCCGCCGAAGGCGGTTCGATCACCGGGTCGGTGGACAACGGTTGGCAGGAAGCGCTCGAAGACGTCGGGCCCGCCGGGGTGGACAAAGGCGCGGGTGGCAAGTACCTGATCCTGCCGCCGGGGTTCGACGGCGAGGTCCCCGCCCGGCTACATCCCGATGCCATCGGCGACGTACACCGGATTCGGGGCGCTGCGGTCCAACATCGCATCGAGCGACGACGCCGACGTCGCGGCGGCCGCCGAGTACGGCAAGCGGATCAAGGTCTATCCGCTGTCCGGTCCGGAACCGACGTCCTTCGCCGACGCGTCGGGTGCGTTGTACGACAGCACGATCCCGTATGACATCCGGTTCTTCGAACTGCTTCACCAGTTCATCCAGCGCGAGCAATGGTTGCAGCGGGACCGGGTGATGATCTCGGTGCTGAAGTCGATCGGTATCGAAAAGGGCAAGCCGTTCGAACCCAACGCCGAATTAAAGCCGGTACTGGAGGCGGCGGCCGCCGACGCACACGAGCGGCTCGACGCCAACTATCCGGGGTGCTTCACGCCGCCGTATTTCAGCGGGTCCCACTGGGCCGTGCCCGCCTCACCCGAGGTGGTGCAGGGCATGCAGAGCGGATTCGCCGACCCCGCCAGCTATCCGGTCGACGGGCGCGGCCTGCTGTACTCGTTCGTCTATTTCAGTGCCAAACACCTCGGGCAGGGCCAGTTCTACGTGATGACGATCGTCGATGCCGACGGTCAGTCGCTCGACGGTGCGGCCACCTATCGACTTCGAGTGCCCGCCGACCCGCCGGTTTCGCTGTACTGGTCGGCCACGGTGTACGACCGGGCGACACACGCGCTGATCCGTGACCTGCCGTACGGGAGCCGCTCCTCACACCGGCCCGACCTCGTGACGAACCCCGACGGGTCCGTCGACATCTACTTCGGCCCGTCTGCCCCAGAAGGCAAGCAGTCCAACTGGATTCCGACGAAGCCCGATGGACAGTTCGAGGTACTGTTCCGGCTCTACGGCCCGAAACCCGCCCTGTTCGACAAGACCTGGGCGCTTCCCGACATCGAAAAGCTGTAGCCGGCGCGGTGAACCGCCTGCGCTGGCTCGGCATCGCGGTGATGGTCGTCGCCGTGGGCGGCGGCATGCTGTGGCTGTTGTGGCCGCAACCACGGACGCCGATCGTCGCCGAAGCCACCGCGGGGCCGTACCTGGTGCGCTTGAAGGGCGATCCACCCAAGGTGGGAGTCGGCCCGCTGACCGTCGAGATCCTGGGAAGCGCAGGCGAAACCCCGACACCGGAGTGGGTCCGCTTCGAACCGCGGATGCCGGAGATGGGTTTGGCCGCACCCACTGTCGAGGCCACGCCCGAGCGCATCGATGACTACCGCGGTGAGGTGGACCTGTCCGCACCGGGCCAGTGGGACGTCATCGTGCGCATCGGTGCAGGCTCGCAGAGCTACGACGCCACGCTGCGCTTCACCGCCAAGCGATAACGACTGCGCGAGCAGACACGAAAGTACCAGTTTCGAACAATTTAGGGTGCTTTCACGTCTTCTCGCGCAGAGAACGTCACGCTCAGACCGTTAGGCCAGCGAGTCGACCCAGGCCCGGTGCAACGCCGCATAGGCCCCGTCGGCCCGGTCCATGAGATCGGCCGGTGCGCCGTCCTCGATGATGCGGCCGTGCTCGAGGACGAGTACCCGGTCGGCGATCTGCACCGTGGAGAGCCGGTGTGCGATCACCAGCGCGGTGCGGTCGGCCAACACGGTTTCCAACGCGCGCTGCACCATTCGTTCGCTCGGGATGTCCAGTGAGGACGTCGCCTCATCCAGGATCAGTACCGCCGGATCTGCCAGGAATGCCCGGGCGAACGCCACCAGCTGACGCTGCCCCGCCGACAGCCGGCCACCGCGCTTGGCGACGTCGGTGTCATATCCGTCGGGCAATGTCTCGATGAAGCGGTCCGCACCGACCGCGGCGGCGGCCTCCCGCACCTGCTCATCGGTGGCCCCGGGACGTCCGAACCGGATGTTGTCGGCGACCGTCCCGGAGAACATGAAGTTCTCCTGCGTGACCATCACGACGTGGCGGCGCAGGTCCGCCTGTGCGAGCTCGCGCAGATCCACGCCGTCCAGCGTCACCGATCCGGCCGTGGGATCGTAGAACCGGGCGATCAACTTGGCGATGGTGGTCTTGCCCGCGCCGGTGGTACCCACGAGTGCCACGGTCTGGCCGGCCGGCACCGAGAGCTCAAGCCCGGGCAGCACCGGGCGGCCCGGCGCATACTCGAACCGGACATCATGGAACATGATGTCGCCCTTCGGGTCCGGCAGTGCCACGGGCACCTCCGGATCGGCGATGGCGGGCCGCTGGGCCAGCACCCCGGCCAGCTTCTCCAGAGCCGAGGACGCCGACTGGAAGGTGTTGAAGAACTGCGAGATCTCCTGCATCGGTTCGAAGAACATCCGCAGGTACAGCAGGAACGCGGCCAGCGTGCCGATGGTCATCTCACCGTGCAGCACCCGAGAACCGCCGTAGAGCAGCACCACGCCCGTGGTGAGGTTGCCGACCAGCTTGACGCCGGGCATGAAGATCGCCAGCAGCTTGAAGGTCTTCTCGTTGATCGCCCGGTACTCGTCGGCGACGTCGTCGAAGATCTCCTGGTTGCGCGGCTCACGCCGGTAGGCCTGTACCGCCTTGATCCCCGTCATGGTCTCGACGAACTGCACGATCACCAGCGCCGCGCTTTCCCGCACCAGCCGGTAGGTCTTGCCCGACTCGTTGCGGAACCACCACACCAGGGCGACCAGGATCGGGAACGCCGCCAGGCACATCAGACCCAGCCGCCAGTCGAGCGCGACCAGCAGGATCGCGGTACCGAACAACGTCAGCACCGCGGTGATCAGGCTGTCGAAACCGGTTTCCAGCATGTCCTGGATGGCCTCGACGTCATTGGTGGACCGGCTGACCACCCGGCCCGACGTATACCGGTCGTGGAAGGCCACATCGAGCTTGCCGAAATGGCGGAAGACCCGCCGGCGCAACTCCAACAGCACCCGCTGCCCGACCCGGCCGGAGCGGCGCAGGAAGAACATACGGCTGATCGCCTGCACGATCACGACCGCGCACAGCGTGCCGACGATGAGCATCAGCTCACGGGCCGGGCCGCCCTCCAGAATCGGTGGGATGCCCCGGTCGATACCGCGCTGCACCAGGATCGGAACCGAAAGCCGGGCAGTGTTTTCGACGACGACCACCAGCGCCAGCACGGCGACCGTCCACCGGTAGGGGCGCAGCAATGACATGAGCAACGCCCGGGCCTCCCGGCGCCGGGGCACGCTCTCGTCGATCGGAAGTGCGGACGCGCCGGCGGGGGTGCCGTCGGAGTCATCCTGCTCGTCGTCGGTCAGCCGGCCGCGCCATTGTGTAGTTGTCATCGGCGCTGCACCTCCGCCCCGAGATACGGTGGCTCGCCCACTTCGTCGATGGCCGCACGCTCGGCCTGCCCGCGCTGCAACCGGCCCAGCTCCTCGTCGTCCTCCCATTCGCAACTGCGCTCGCTCGCGTCGTCGAGTTGGTCATCGGCGGCCAGCAGGTAGCGGTATTGCGGTACCCGCGTGAGCAATTCGGTGTGCGTCCCGATGTGGGTGATGGTGCCGTCCTGCAACAGCGCGACCTGGTCGGCCAGCAGCACGGTCGACGCGCGGTGCGCCACGATGATGCCCGTCACCCCGCGCAGGACACGCCCGAGCGCCTCCGTCACCACGGCCTCGGTATGCACGTCCAGCGCCGACAGCGTGTCGTCGAGCACCAGGATCTTGGGTGCCGCCAGGATCGCGCGGGCCAGCGAAAGACGTTGGCGCTGACCACCGGACAGGCTCATACCCTGCTCGCCGATCCGGGTGTCCAGGCCGAACGGCAGGTCGTATACGAACTGTGCGGCCGCGATCTCGATGGCCTGGCCCAACTGCTCGTCGGTGGCATCGGCACGGCCCAGCCGCAGGTTCTCCGCCACCGACATCGAGAACAGCGTCGGATCCTCGAACGCGGTGGCCACGGCCTGCCGGAGCACGGGCAGGCTCAGCTCCCGGATGTCGCGGCCGTCGATCAGGATCTGGCCTTCGGTGACGTCGTACAGCCGCGAGAACAACGCGGCCAGTACCGATTTGCCCGAGCCGGTCGCGCCGACGAGCGCCAGCGTCTGCCCCGGTTCCACCACAACGTTGACGTGGCGCAAAGCCCAATTGTCCGGCCCGCCGGGCCGGGCCCGTGCCCCCTCATCAGGGAACTTGAAGCCCACATCCCGCAGCTCCAACCGCCCACCGCGCGGCGCCTGCGACACCGGGCCGTCGGCGATGTCGATCGGGGAATCGAAGATCTCGGCGATCCGGTTGGCCGCGGTGAACGACTCCTGGGTCATCGACAGCAGGAAACCGAGCGAGGCGATCGGCCACACCAGCGACAGCATCATCGTGATGAAGGCAACCAGGGTGCCCATCGTGACGTGGCCGTGGCCCGCCGCGTACGCGCCGAAGCCCAGCACCACGATCAGCGTGAGGTTGGGGATGACCTCCAGCAGCGTCCAGAACTTCGCCGACACACTCACCCTGGCGAACTGCGTCTCGTAGAGCTGCGTGGCCTGTTCGTCGAACCGGTCGAAGACGTAGTCCTCGCGGCCGAAGGCCTTGACCACCCGCAGCCCGAGAGCGGCCTCCTCGACATGGGTTGCGACGTGGCCGGTCTGGTCCTGCGCCAGCCGCGACAACCGGGTGTACTCCCGCTCGAAATGCAGCACGGTCAGCGTGATCGGCACGATCGACACCAGCACCACCACACCCAGCGGCCAGTACATCGCCAGCAGGATCGACGTCACCACGACGATCTGCAGGGTGTTGAGGATCAGGAACACCAGCCCGAAGGACAGGAACCGGCGGATCGTGGACAGGTCGTTCATCACCCGCGACAGCAGCTGCCCTGACTGCCAGCGGCTGTGGAAGCTCATCGGCAGGATCTGCAGCCGCGCGTAGAGATCCTTGCGGATGTCGGCCTCGACGCCCATGGTGGCGCGCGCGACCATCCAGCGCCTGATGAACCACAGCACGGCCTCCGAGATGCCGACCGCCACCGCGGCCGAACCCAGTACCCACAGCCCGTGCGGATCCTGGTGGCGCACCGGACCGTCGATCACGGCCTTGGTCATCAGCGGAATCGCCACCGTCGCGGCCAGGCTGACCACCGCGACCACGATCATGATGATCCAGCGGGTCCGGTACGGCAGCAGATAAGGCAACAGCCGCCACAGATCTGAACTGGTCCGGATCCGCTTCGGTGATGGGGCGATCGCGGGTTGACTCACTGGATCAATCTTCCCATCAAGGGCAAACGATTAACCTCATGCCGCCGGGACCTCCTCGGAGAACTGCGTGTCGTACAGCTCGGCGTAGCGGCCACCACGGGCGAGCAACTCGCGGTGGGTGCCGCGTTCGACGATGCGACCATCCTCGACGACCAGGATGAGATCGGCGGCGCGAACCGTGGACAACCGGTGCGCGATGACGATCGAGGTGCGCCCGCCCAGTGCCTCGGCGAGGGCCTGCTGGACGGCGGCCTCCGAGGCCGAGTCCAGCGACGCCGTCGCCTCATCGAGCACCACCACCCGTGATCGTCCCAACAGCAGGCGCGCGATGGTCAACCGCTGCCGCTGTCCTCCGGACAGACGGTATCCGCGCTCACCGACAACCGTGTCCAAGCCGTCGGGCATCGCCGCGACCACATCGTCGAGCCGCGCCCGGCGCAGCGCCTCCCAGAGTTGGTCTTCGGACGCGTCCGGAGCCGCGAGCAACAGGTTCGAGCGGATCGACTCGTGGAACAGGTGCCCGTCCTGGGTCACCATGCCCACGGTGTCCTTGAGCGACGCGAACGTCACGTCCCGCACGTCGGCACCGTTGAGCTTGATGGAACCGGAGTCGACGTCGTAGAGCCGGGCCAGCAGCGACGCGATGGTCGACTTGCCCGCCCCCGACGATCCGACCAGCGCCACCATCTGCCCGGGCCGCGCCGCGAACGAGATGCCGTGCAGCACCTCGTCACCACCGCGGTCGTCCAACGTCGCCACTTCTTCCAGTGAGGCCAGCGACACCTTCTCCGCCGAGGGGTAGGAGAACCGGACGTGGTCGAACTCGATATCAACAGGCCCGGCCGGCACTCCAATGGCATCGGGTTCCTCGGCGATCAGCGGCACCAGGTCGAGCACCTCGAAAACCCGCTCGAATGACACCAGGGCGCTGGCGATCTCGACCCGCGCGTTGGCCAGCGCGGTCAGCGGCGCATACAGCCGGGTCAACAGCAGCGCCAGTGACACCACCGCGCCGGCCTGCAACTGCCCGCCGATCGCCAGCACACCGCCCAGCCCGTAGACCAATGCCAGCGCGAGCGCCGACATCAGCGTCAGCGAGTTCATGAACGTCGACTGCAGCATCGCCGTGCGCACCCCGATGTCGCGCACCCGGTCGGCGCGCGCCGCGAACTCGTCGGACTCGGTCTCCGGGCTGCCGAACAACTTGACCAGGGTGGCCCCCGGGGCCGAGAACCGCTCGGTCATCTGGGTGTTCATCGTGGCGTTGTGCGTGGCCGCCTCCCGGGACAGCCCGGCCATCCGGGTGCCTATGCGACGGGCGGGCAGCACGAACAACGGCAGCAGGGCCAACGACAGCAGGGTGATCTGCCACGAGATGCTGAGCATCACGACCAGCGTCAACGTCAGGGTCACCAGGTTCGCGACGATGCCCGAGAGCGTGTCGGAGAACGCCCGTTGCGCCCCGATCACGTCGTTACCCAGGCGGCTCACCAATGCGCCCGTCCGGGTGCGGGTGAAGAACGCCACCGGCATGCGTTGCACGTGGTCGAACACCGCGGTGCGCAGATCCAGGATCAGACCTTCGCCGATGTTCGACGACAGCCACCTGGTCAGCAGGGCCACCGCAGCTTCGGCGACGGCCACCGCGGCGATCACCGCGGCCAGCAGCACCACCGTCGACGCCGGGCCGCCCTGCGTGATCGCGTCCACCACCCGGCCGGCCAGCACCGGTGTCGTCACCGTCAGCAGCGCACTGACCACGCTGATCGCGACGAACCCGCCAAGCCTGCGGTGGTGGCGCGCCGAGAACCGCCAGATCCGCGACAGCAGCCGCCGGTCGGCCAGCGCGCGCAGGTCACCGTCGCGCGCATGCGCCTGCCGGTACAGCGACTGCCTGGCCACTGTTTCCATATTCATGAGCATCACCGTAAAACCTGAACAATTATTGAGGTCAAAGACTTCCCGGGCGCCTGCGCGATTCGTCGTTGTTCATCGGGCAAGATGGCGGTTATGGATAGCGCTACCGGTGGCATGGCCTCGCCCCGGGTCCTCGTCGTTGACGACGACCCTGACGTGCTCGCCTCGCTGGAACGCGGGCTGCGGCTGTCCGGGTTCACCGTCTCTACGGCCGTGGACGGGGCCGAAGCGCTGCGCAGCGCCACCGAGACCCGCCCGGACGCGATCGTGCTCGACATCAACATGCCCGTACTCGACGGCGTCAGTGTGGTGACCGCGTTGCGCGCGATGGACAACGACGTCCCGGTCTGCGTGCTCTCGGCCCGCAGCAGCGTCGACGACCGCGTGGCCGGCCTGGAGGCCGGCGCCGACGACTACCTGGTCAAACCGTTCGTGTTGCAGGAGCTGGTGGCCCGGGTCAAGGCCCTGCTGCGCCGCCGCGGCGCGTCGGCCACCTTCTCGTCCGAGACCATCCAGGTCGGCCCGCTGGAGGTCGACATCCCGGGCCGCCGCGCCCGCGTCAACGGGGTGGACGTGGACCTGACCAAACGCGAGTTCGACCTGCTGGCCGTGCTCGCCGAGCACAAGACCGCCGTGCTGTCCCGCGCACAGTTGCTGGAACTGGTCTGGGGCTACGACTTCGCCGCCGACACCAACGTGGTGGACGTGTTCATCGGGTACCTGCGCCGCAAACTCGAGGCCGGTGGCGCGCCGCGGCTGCTGCACACCGTCCGCGGGGTCGGATTCGTCCTCAGGACGCAGTAGGAATGAGGCCGCTGACCCGGATCTTCCGCCGCACGCCGTCGCTGCGGACCCGGGTCGCGTTCGCCACCGCCATCGGCGCGGCGATCGTCGTCGTCATCGTCGGAACCATCGTCTGGGTCGGCATCACCAACGACCGCAAGGAACGCCTGGACCGGCGCCTCGACGAGGCCGCCGGCTTCGCCATCCCGTTCCTGCCGCGCGGCCTCGGCGAGATCCCCCGCTCCCCGAGCGACGAGGACGCCGTGATCACCGTGCGCCAGGCCGGAAACGTCTCGTCGAACTCGAATGTGATCCTGCCCGAGCTGCCCGACGGCTACGCCGACACCTACATCGACGGTGTGCGCTGGCGGGTACGCACCGTGCAGATCCCCGCCCCCGGACCCATGTGGGTGGCAGTCGGCGCGACGTACGACGCCACCATCGCCGACACCAACAACCTGCACCGCCGGGTGCTCATCATCTGCGTGTTCGCCGTCGGCGCGGCCACCGTGCTGGGCTGGGTGCTGGCCGCGTTCGCGGTCCGCCCGCTCAAACGGCTGGCCGAGCAGACTCGCGAGATCGAGGCGGGCGACGAGGCCCCCGACGTCGAGGTACGCGGCGCCAGCGAGGCCGTCGAGATCGCCGATGCCGTCAACGGCATGCTGCAGCGCATCTGGAAGGAACAGGACCGCACCAAGGCCGCGTTGACCTCGGCCCGCGACTTCGCCTCGGTGTCCGCCCACGAGTTGCGCACCCCGCTCACCGCGATGCGGACCAACCTGGAGGTCCTGTCGACCCTTGACCTGGCCGACGACCAACGCAAGGAAGTGGTCGGCGATGTCATCCGCACCCAGTCGCGGATCGAGGCCACCCTCGGCGCCCTGGAACGCCTCGCCCAGGGGGAACTGACCACCACCGACGACCACGTCACCGTCGACATCACCGAACTGCTCGACCGCGCCGCCCACGACGCCATGCGGGTCTACCCCGACCTCGAGGTCTCCCTGGCGCCCTCGCCGACCGTGATCATCATCGGGCTGCCGACCGGACTGCGGCTGGCGGTGGACAACGCGATCGCCAACGCGGTGAAGCACGGCGGTGCCACCCGGGTGCAGTTGTCGGCGGTGAGCTCGCGTGAGGGCGTGGAGATCGCGGTCGACGACGACGGCGTGGGTGTGCCCGAGGAAGAACGCGAAATGGTGTTCGACCGGTTCTCGCGTGGGTCGACCGCGTCGCGGTCGGGCTCCGGACTGGGACTCGCACTCGTGGCCCAGCAAGCCGACCTGCACGGCGGCACAGCGACTCTGGAATCAAGCCCGCTGGGCGGAGCGCGGCTGCTGTTACGCCTGCCCGGTCCGCACTAGAAATGGTCCCGTCAATACGGCGAGCAGACGCTTAGGTACCCCGCCGTTGGCGTTTCCGGGTACCGCCGCGTCTGCTCGCGCGTCTTGTGTTGTTACTTCTTGTCGCGCTGGGACTTACCGCTGTCCCAGCGGTTGAACCCGGCACTCTCGGCGGATTCGACGTCGGCGAACCAGATCTCGGCGATGGTCACCGAGTAGGACGGGCTCTCCGGCGAGTGATAGAGCATCGAATCCTCGTTGCCCTTGATCAGATAACCCGTCGGGGTGCCCGCACCCGAGACCCGGACCGAACCGGCACCGTACGGCGTCTCCTCGACGACCTTGACGTCGTCATCGGCCGCCTCGTGGGCACCTCCGCCTGAGGCGAACTTGGCCGCCCCTGCGGCGCCGGCGGCAGCCGCACCGGCCGCCGCGGCACCGCCGCTGACTTTGGGCAGCTGCGTGGTGGGCTCGTCGCCTGAGCCGACCCGGGGCAGCTTGGTCGTGGCGTCATCGGCGACAGCCGTTGCGGCACCAGCTGTTCCGCCGACGGCCGCGGCCTTACCACCAGCTCCGGCCGCGGCGTCGGGACGACGCCCCAGAGCGCCGTACACCGGCACCTCCCGCTTCACCCTGCGCAGGGTCAACGCCAGCGTCAGTACCAGCCCGAGCACAAAGGCCAGGGCCATCAACCACCAGTTCACATCGCTCATCGTCGTGCTCCAATCTCACGCGAGCCGGGCAGTTCGGCGAACGCCTCTTCCTCACTGGTGGGCTTGACGGTCACCACTGAAATCAGCCAGGCCACCAGCGACCCCACCACGAACGCGAGCAGATACCACAACCATTGGATTACGAAGTCCATGTCGAATCTCCCTAATTGACCGTGATCTCGACGCGGCGGTTCTGCGCCTTGCCTTCGGGGGTGTCATTGCTGGCGATCGGATTCGCCGAACCCGCGCCGGACGACGTCACGTGATCGGCCGCCAGACCCTGCGAAACCAGATAGTCGGCAACAGCTTTGGCGCGGTTGCCGCTCAGCGGGATGTTGATGGCGTCATTGCCCGAGCTGTCGGTGTAACCGGTAACGGCCACCTTTGCGCCTTCGCACGACTTGAGCTTGTCGGCCACCTGCGACAACAACTGCTGCGAGGACGGGGCCACAGCGAACCCGTCGGTGCTGAAGTTGATCGGCGTCTTCAACAGAGCGCTGACATCGCCCTGCAACACCGCGCACGGTCCGGGTGTGCCACCGGGAGCACCCGGTGCACCGGGAGCCGGAGGCGCGGGGGCAGCCGGAGCGGCCGCGACCTGAATGTTGTTGACGAGCTTGATGTTCGGCCAGGCCGCCTTGGCAGCCGCCTCGACCGCGTCGCGCACCTGCGCCGACGGTGCCGTACCGGTCAGTGTCAGCGTGTCACCGTCGATGCTGAAGTTGAAATCCGGAATATCGGCCGAGGCGTCGAACACCTTGCCCAGTGCCGACACATCGGGGGTGCTCACACCCGGACGCAGATTCAGGTTGTCGATCAGATTGACGTCCGCACCGAACTTTCCGCGCAACCAGTCCAACAGCGAGGTCTTGGCGGCCGCGTCGGGCAGATCACCGGTGAGGGTGAAGTCGTTGCCGTTACGGGTGATCGACAACGGCGCGAACGAAAGGTTCGGCAAATTGACATTGGGCGCGTTGACGTCCGGGGCATTCACATCCGGAGCGGTCAATGTCGCCGTGGGATTCACATCGGGACGAGTGACATCAGCGTTCTTGTCCGAGCGGTCGAGTCCGCCCCACCCGATCAGCCCCAGCAACAATGGAACTACCGCCAGCGCCAGCAACCAACCCAAACCGGGTGGTCGCCGATACAACTTGGAGGCTGTTTGCCAGCCTGTGATTGTCCGAGATTCGTCCGAACCCGACATTTTGGGCACTCCCTGAAGTCGACGAACAGTTATCTACAGCAGCGAAACAGGTTGACGGTAGCAGCAAATGGAAATTGACGGTTAGGTTCGGCCAATACCTTCCGAACGCATGGAAACGTCAGCGGGCGGCGAGCAGGTCGATCACGAAGATCAGCGTCTTGCCCGAAAGCCGATGCCCCGAGCCCGCCGGACCATATGCCTGCGCCGGCGGAATGACGAGCTGGCGCCGACCGCCGACCCGCATCCCGGGAATTCCGTCCTGCCAGCCCTGAATTAGGCCCCGCAATGGAAATTCAATGGATTCTCCGCGATTCCAGGAGCTGTCGAACTCCTCACCGGAGTCGTATTCGACGCCCACATAGTGCACCTCGACGGTGCCACCGGGCACCGCCTCGGGGCCGTCGCCGACCACCAGGTCGGTGACGACCAATTCAGTGGGGGCAGGTCCGTCCGGAAACTCGATGTCTGGTTTTGTACTCACCGGATCAACGGTAGTCCGGCAGACTGGTTGTGTGGCCAAAGATCAGGACATCCTCGGCGAAGTTCACCGGCTCGTTGCCGAGGAGCAGGAGCTCCGGACCAAACTGCAGCGCCGGGAAATCGACGAATCCGAAGAGCAACAACGACTGAGATCGCTGGAAGTCGCCCTCGACCAGTGTTGGGACCTGTTGCGGCAGCGCCGTGCGCTGCGTGACACGGGACAGGACCCGGGCCTGGCCGAGAAACGGGACGCCGACGAGGTCGAAGGCTATCGAGGCTGACCGGCAGGGCGTGGCGTGACAGAAAGGGCGTTGGACGCCGTCATCGTCGGTGGCGGGCACAACGGCTTGGTGGCCGCTGCCTACCTGGCCCGGGCGGGACGCCGGGTTCAGGTGCTCGAACGCCTCGACCACGTAGGCGGCGCGGCAGTTTCGGCACACGCCTTCGACGGTGTGGATGCCCGCTTGTCGCGGTACTCGTACCTGGTCAGCCTGCTGCCCCAACGCATCGTCACCGATCTGGGGGCCCGAATCCGGCTGTCGCGGCGCCGAATCTCGTCCTACACGCCGGATCCGGCCACCCGCGGCGCGACCGGACTGCTGATCGGCCCGCAGCCGACGTTCGACGCGATCGGCGCCGGCACCGACGCGGCCGGGTTCAGCGACTTCTACCGCCGGTGCGGGCTGGTCACCTCCCGGATCTGGCCGACGCTGCTGCAGCCGCTGCGCACCCGGGCCGAGATGCGACGCGATGTGCTCAGCGGAGCAGACACCGAAACCGCCGCGGCCTGGGAAGCACTGATCGAACAGCCCATCGGCCAGGCGATCACCGCCGCGGTGTCGCACGATCTGGTGCGCGGCGTGATGGCCACCGACGCCCTGATCGGCACGTTCGCCGACATCGATGATCCGTCGCTGATCCAGAACGTCTGCTTTCTCTACCACCTGATCGGCGGCGGCACCGGCGACTGGGATGTGCCGGTAGGCGGGATGGGTGCGGTGAGCGGGGCCCTGGCTGCCGCCGCGGCCGGCTTCGGCGCCGAGATCACCACCGGTGCAGATGTTTACGCGATCGACCCGGATGGCGAGGTGCGCTATCGGCAGGGCGGATCGGCGCGGCGCGTCGCCGCCGAGCGGGTGCTGGCCAATGTCACCCCCGCAGTGCTCGCCGACCTGCTCGGAGAACCGACTCCCGAGACCGCCCCCGGCGCGCAGGTGAAGGTCAACCTGATGCTGCGCCGACTCCCCCGGCTTCGCGACGAACTCGTCACGCCCGAGCAGGCATTCGGCGGCACGTTCCACATCAACGAGACGTTCAGCCAGCTGGCCGGGGCCTACGACACCGCGGCCGCCGGCCGCGTCCCCGATCCGCTCCCGTGCGAAATCTACTGCCACTCCTTGACCGATCCCAGCATCCTGTCGGAGGACCTGCGCGCAGCGGGGGCTCAGACGCTGACCGTCTTCGGTCTGCACGCCCCGCATTCGCTGGCCGTCAGCGATCCCGACCGGACGCGCGACCGGCTGACGTCGGCGGTGCTGAACTCTCTCAATTCGGTTCTGGCCGAACCGATCCAGGATGTCCTCATGGAGGACGGTGCCGGCCGGCTGTGCATCGAGTCCAAGACCACCGCCGACCTGGAGCAGGCCCTCGGGATGACCGCGGGCAACATCTTCCACGGCGCGCTGCGGTGGCCGTTCGCCGAGGACGACGCCTCATTGGACACGCCGGCCCAGCGCTGGGGTGTGGCCACCGCCCATGACCGGATCCTGTTGTGCGGCTCGGGTTCGGTGCGCGGCGGTGCCGTCTCCGGCATCGGCGGGCACAATGCCGCGATGGCGGTGCTCGAAGGCTGAGGCGACAGGCTCAGTCGGTGTCGATGAGGTCGGCCAGTCCGTCCAGCACACGCGCCAGCCCGAACTCGTAGGCATGCGCGGCACTGTAGGCCGCGTCGAATGCCTGACCGGCCGCCGTCCCCACCCGCGAGGCCAACGGATACCGGTCACCGTCGAGGGCGCGCTCCAGCAGTGGGCCGACTCGTTCCCACCACTGCCCGTCACTCTGGCCGCTGTCGGCAGCGGCCCGGCGCGAATCGATGGCAATCCGGGCGACCGAGTTCACGAAGCCCAGCACATACGTCAGCGCCGAATCCATGTCGAGGTCACTGAGTCCGAGCGAGTCGAACGCGCTGAGCTCGTGGTCGTACTTGGCCATCATGCCCGGGCCCAGCGGCGGTCGGGTCGTGGGCAGGTAGGCGATCCAGGGGTGCGCCTCGAACATCGCGAGGTTGTCCTCGGCGATGACGGAAACCTTCTCCCGCCACGGCTTCCCGGCGAAGTCGCGTCGCGGCATCTGCCGGTAAACGGTATCGACCATCAGGTCCAGCAGTTCGGCCTTGCCCGGCACATAGGTGTAGGTGGCCATCGGCGTCACGCCCAGTTGCACGGCGACGGCCCGCATCGTGAGCGCGTCGAGGCCGTCGGCATCGGCGATCCGGATGGCAACGTCGACCACCGCGTCCACCGTCGTGCGTTGTTTGGGCCCGCGGGTGCGAGCGCCCTGACCCGGCTCGCGCCAGAGCAGTTCGAGCGTGCGTACCGGATCGCCGGCACTGCTGCGATCCCCACCTGCGCGTTCTCCCACACCACCATCCTCTCTGTACTGTGTACAGTGTATGCCGTACAGAGTAATCCTACCGCCGAGGAGTCCCATGGTGACCATGCCGCAGGCCTGCGAATTCACTCCCACCACCGCCGATGTCGACTCGGTGCTGGCCTGGTTCGCCCACTACGACGCCCTGGCGATGAGCCAGGACGTCGAGGGCATGGCGGATCAGGCGATGTTTCCGCTCAACGAGGTGACCGACGGCAGCGCCGAGTCCGTCGACCGGGCCGGGTTCATCGCGCAGATGGCCGAACAGTTGAGCCAGAGCACCGATTTCACGATGGAGTCGACACGCACACCGCACTTCATCAACGAGAACCTGGTGTTCGTCATCACCGACGCGGCGTTCACCGCCGACGGGTTCAGCCAGCGGGTCCGCTACGGCGATCTGCTGGTCAGGTGCGACGGCGACTGGAAGTTCCAGACCATGGTGCAGGGCGGGTGGGGCGAGAGCTGACCCCGGTCGACACGGCTAAGGCGTGGTGATCTTGCGCAGGATCGCCTGCAAGGCTTCGAGGTCCCCGGCGTCGAGCGCTGCGAGCGCTTCCGGCGCCGGGTCCTCGACCCGGTCGATGCGCGCCAGCAGCGCGCGCCCGGCGTCGGTGAGCGAGACCAGCTTGCAGCGCCGGTTGGCCGGGTCGATCGCACGCACCACCAACCCCCGCTCCTCAAGGTCGTTGACCGCGACCGTGGCCGCAGGGGCATCGACCGTCGCCGCGTAGGCCAGTTGCTTGACCGTCAGTGGTTCGCGCGCAAGCCGTTTCAGGATGCGGATACGGCTGAACGGCAGCCCGGTCCGGTCGATCACCGCTCGCCGCCAGCCGTCGCGATGGTCGAACACCAACGCGGTCAGCTCATGCCACACCCCGTCGGCCAATTCGGTCTGCCGGTCACCGGGCATGGGTCACCTCCGGGACATGGTGCTCACCGATCAGGGGCGCCAACTTCTGCGCGGAGCGCAAGGCCCACGGCGTGGTGGAGATGACGCCCAGCGCGAAGATGACCAAACCCAGTGCCGCACAGACGAACCACAGCGGGCGGGCGGCGGCGGCGAAATCCACGCCGGTCCCGGCCAGCGCCGCACCTGCCACCGAACCACACAGTGCGACACCGACGCTCACGCCGACCTGACGACTGGTGGAGGCCACCGCCGAGGCCGCACCGGCGCGGTCCAGTGGCATACCGCTGACCGCCGTGGTGGTGATCGGCGCATTGACCATCGAGAAGCCGATGCCGAACACCGCGAACATGACCAGCAACTGCCATACCGGGGTGTCGCCGGTCAGCCGGGTCAGCAGGACTGTGGCGACGGTGATCGTCGCTCCCGACACCAGCAGCGAGGGCCGGCTGCCGTACCGGCCGACCAGTCGACCCGACAGCGGCGAAAAGATCAGCGCGCCGACGGCGACCGGCAGGTAGATCAGGCCGGTGTGCATCGCCGAGTAGCCGCGCTCGGTCTGCAGGTACAGCGACATCATGAACAGGAAGGCCCCGTACGCGGCGAACGCACAGACCGCGATCAGGGTGGCCGAGGCGAACGGCACGCTACGGAAGAAGCGCAGGTCGATGAAAGGGTCCCGGCGGCGCGATTCGTAGCGCACGAACGCCACCAGGGCTGCGAGCGCGACGACTGCCACGGCGAGGGTGCGCGGGTCGGTCCAGCCGAATCCCGGGCCCTCGATGAGCACGAAGACGACGCCGAACAGGAATGCCACGCCCAGCGCCTGGCCGACCGGGTCGAGGTCGCGCATGGTCGCCGACTTGGATTCGGGCACGAAGATCGCGGTGAGCACGACGGCCAGAACACAGATCGGCAGGTTGATCCAGAACACCGCGCGCCAATCCACGTATTCGATCAGCGCCCCGCCCACGATCGGGCCCAGCGCCATCGAGATGCCGACCACCCCACCCCAGACGCCGATCGCCCGGGCGCGCTCCACCCGGCCGGTGAACACCTGAGTGATGATCGACATGGCCACCGGGTTCAGCATCGAACCGCCGATGGCCTGCAGGAGGCGGGCCGCGATGAGGGTTTCGATGTCGGGCGCCAGACTGCACAGCAGCGAGGCCACCGCGAAGATCGTCAGGCCCAGCTGGAACGTCCGCCTGCGGCCGAACCGGTCGCCGGTGGCGCCGGCCAGCAACAGCAGCGAGGCCAGCACCAACGTGTAGACGTCGACGATCCACTGCAACTGCGATGGCGAGGCGCCCAGGTCGGCACGGATGCTCGGGATCGCGACGTTGACGATGGTGGCGTCCATCGACACGATCAGCAGGCTCAGACAACACGAGACGAGAATGATCGCCTTGCGCCGTGCGCTGAGCGAGCCGACAGTTGTATTCACACAACTATTGTGAAACTACAACTATCGATCAGGCAAATCGAACCCGAGAAACTCCCTGGATTGCTTTGCACCGTCAGCCCTACTATTCGCGTCTGGCTTGAACGCGGAAAGGAAAGGAGCAGAGAGGTGACGTGGACTACCCGAGTCGAACGTCCGGAGGATGCCCACGCCATTCACTCCGTGAACGCCTCTGCGTTTCCTACGGAGCTCGAAGCTGATCTCGTCGACTCGCTCCGAGCAGATCCGGCGGCCTGGATCGAAGGATTGTCCGCCGTCACCCTCGACGAGAACGGCGCCATCGTCGGATACGCGTTGCTCACCCGGTGCACAGTCGACAGTCAGCCCGCACTTGCGCTCGGCCCGTGCGCGGTTGTCCCCGGCGCCCAGCGCAGCGGCGCCGGCTCCGCAGCGATTCGCGCAGTACTGGAGCAGGCACGACACCGGGGGGAGAATTTGGTCGTGGTGCTGGGTCACGCCGAGTACTACCCGCGTTTCGGGTTCGTCCCGGCTTCTGAATTCGGCGTCACCGCACCATTTGCAGCGCCGGACGAGAACTTCCTCGCCCTCGCCCTCAAGCCCGATCAGCCCACCCCACGCGGCGAGATTGCATACGCGGAAGCCTTCGGCGTCTGACGTGCCCGTCGCTGATGACGATGAACGGCGTTGTCCGCCAGTAGAAACAGCCTTGCGCCGTACGAGACACTCGTCACTGTGAACGAACGGAACTCCCTCGTCGCCGCAGCGGTGGCCGCCGCCGGTATCGAACCGGCCATCAAGATCCTCGACGCCGAGGCCAAGACTGCCGCCGCAGCCGCCGACCAACTGGGTTGCGAAGTAGGCGCCATCGCCAACAGCCTGGTGTTCGAGTGCGACGGCGAACCGCTGCTCGTGATGGCCAGCGGCGCTGCCCGGGTGGACACCGGCGTCGTCGCCGGACATCTCGGGGCCACCGCCATCCGCAAGGCCGACCCGAAGCTGGTGCGCAGCGCGACCGGACAGGTCATCGGCGGGGTCGCGCCCACGGGCCATCCGGCACCGCTACGCACCGTCGTCGATCAGACGCTGGCGTCCTATCCGGTGATCTGGACGGCCGCGGGCACCGCCGATTCGGTCATGCCGCTGACCTACGCGCAGCTACTGGCGCTCACCGGCGGCGCCGCGATCGCGGTCCGCTGACCCGGAACGACGAAAGCCCGGGAGCACAATGCTCCCGGGCTTTCGTCAGTTGATGTCAGCGCTTGCTGATGTCGACGTAGCCACGCTCGGTGTAGCCGGTGTAGATCTGGCGCGGGCGCCCGATCTTGTTGGGCTCCGAGTGCATCTCACGCCAGTGCGCGATCCAGCCTGGCAGCCGGCCCAGCGCGAACAGCACGGTGAACATGCGGGTCGGGAAGCCCATCGCCCGGTAGATCACGCCGGTGTAGTAATCGACGTTCGGGTAGAGCTTGCGCTCGATGAAGAAGTCGTCGGTCAACGCGATCTCTTCGAGCTGCTTGGCGATGTCGAGCAGCTCATCGTCGCCACCCAGCTTGCCCAGGATCTTGTCGGCCTGCTCCTTGACGATGCGCGCCCGCGGGTCGTAGTTCTTGTACACCCGGTGACCGAAGCCCATCAGCTTCACACCGTCTTCGCGGTTCTTGACCTTCTTGACGAAGGTCTGCACGTCATCATCGCCGGTGCGGATCTTCTCCAGCATCTCCAGCACCGCCTGGTTGGCGCCGCCATGCAGCGGGCCCCACAGCGCGTTGATGCCACCGGAGATTGAGGTGAACAGGTTGGCCTGCGACGAGCCCACCAGACGCACCGTCGAGGTCGAACAGTTCTGCTCGTGATCGGCGTGCAGGATCAACAGCATGTCCAGCGCGCGGACGATCTCGGGATCCACCTCATACGGCTCGGCCGGGAAGCCGAACGTCATCCGCAGGAAGTTCTCCACCAGCGTCAGCGAGTTGTCCGGGTACAGGAACGGCTGCCCCTCGGACTTCTTGTAGGCATACGCCGCGATCGTCGGCAGCTTGGCCAGCAAGCGGATGGTCGACAGCTCGACCTGCTTGTTGTCCAGCGGATCCAGCGAATCCTGGTAGTAGGCGCTCAGCGCGTTGACCGCACTGGACAGCACCGGCATCGGATGCGCGTTGCGCGGGAAGCCGTCGAAGAAACGCTTGAGATCCTCGTGCAGCAGCGTGTGCCGCTGGATCTGGGTGGTGAACGCCTCCAGCTGCTCGGCCGTCGGCAGCTCACCGTAGATCAGCAGGTAACTGACCTCGATGAACGTGGAGTTCTCGGCCAGCTGCTCGATCGGGATACCCCGGTACCGCAGGATGCCGGCATCACCGTCGATGTAGGTGATCGCCGACTTGGTCGAAGCGGTGTTGACGAACCCACCATCAAACGTGGTGTAGCCGGTCTTGGCCAGCAACGGACCAAGAGCGATGCCGTCACTGCCCTCGGTGGCATGGACGATATCGAGATCAATCTCGCCACCGGGGTACTTGAGAGTGGCAAGCTCCTGGCCACTCGACGGGTTTTCGGCCACGGGAATCCCTTCATCGTCCTGGGAACCGACAACTGCTCTACAAAAGGTAGTCGCAATCGATCGGCGCTGCCCGCGGGGGGTTACCAATGGGTTAGGAAAGGTGGCTCAGGCCTTGGTCAGGGGCGTGTTGAACGCCCGCGACCACCGCCAGGAAATCGGCGTAGGACGCCTTGATCTTGTCGACGATGTCATCGACGGTCACGCTGTCCCAGTTTGAGCGAGACCCCAGCTCAGCGATGCCGGTCATGATGATCGACCCCCAGACGACGGCCGTCAGTTTGAGGCGTCGATCGTCGCCCGGCACCCCCATCCGTTGCGCCAGCACCACGTTGACGGCATCCGCGCGGAACTCCGAGGCCGACTGCATGAGCGCCGGAGACGAGGTGATGATGCGCGCCGAGGCCAACAGCCGATCCGATGTGAGTCGGGTGGGCGGCGCGGTCTTCGTCTTGAGGAACGCCTGCACGTGGGCCCGGTACAGCGCCTCGATATCGCCTATCCCGGGCGGTTGCGCCTCGAGTTCGATCGCGACCATCTCGATCACCTCGTCGACGAACGCCAGGACGACGGCGTCCTTGGTGGCGAAGTAGCGGCTGAACGTGCGCGGGGACACATCCGCGACCGCGGCGATCTGCTCGACGGTGGTCTGCTCGAATCCCTGGCGATCACACAGATCGATGGCGGCCTCGATCAACAGCGCCCGGGTGCGTTGCTTTTTACGCTCACGCAAACCCGGCTCAGCCTGCCGGACAACGTCAACCACGAGATCGGATGCTATCGCTCAAAGGCCTGCTTTTCGGTCCTTTTCGGCAACAATGTGGCGCTGAGTGCCATTCGCCGGTGGTCACACTTTGTCAGCCTCGGACTGTTCCTGCGGCACGGCGGTGCCGTTGCTGGTGCTCACCCGGTAGCGCACGAACGCCGGCACCGCGAGCGCCGCGATCACCACGCCGACGACCACCAGTGCACCGCCACCGGCCGCGGCGACCGTCGTGCCCACGGCTGCCGCCGCCGCGCCATGCAAGGTGTCGGCCAGCCGGGGGCCACCGGCCACCACGACGGTGAAGACGCCCTGCAGCCGGCCGCGCAGCTCATCGGAGGCCGCCTGCTGCAGGATCGTCGACCGGAACGCGGCCGACACCATGTCGGCGGCGCCTCCAACGGCCAAGAATGCCAGCGCAATCCACAACACCATCCCGGCCTGGCCATGCGCCATTCCACCGGCGATACCGAACCCGACCATCGCGACGCCCCACACCACGATCGCCAGCACCACGGCCAGCCCCTGCCTGCGGATCCTCGGCAGCCAGCCCGAGAACACGCCGCCGGCCACCGCGCCGGCCGACATCGCCGCCGCCAGCAACGCCATGGCGGTGCCGCCCGAGACCGGGCCGCCGAAACTCTCATGCGCCATCTGCGGGAACAACGCGCGCGGCATCCCGAAGATCATCGCCACCAGGTCGACGACGAACGACATCAGCACCACTCGGTTGCCGGCCAGATACCGGAAGCCGTCAAGCACCGCCGTGAGGCCCCAACGGGACGCACCTTCCTCGGTACTCGCCGGGGGCATCGGCGCCAGCCGGAACGTCGCCCAGATCGGCGCCAGACAGGTCACGGCATCGATCAGATACAGCGTCGACAGGTCCACCCAGTTGAGCAGGAACCCGGCCATCAGCGGACCGACGATCGCGCCGAACTGCATGACCGTCATGTTCAGCGAGTTCGCCGCGGGCAACTGCTCCCCCGGCAGCATCCGCGGAATGGCCGCGGAGCGGGTCGGGCTGTTGATCGCATAGAAGGCCTGCTGCACACCCAGCAGGCACAGCACCACCCACACGTTGTTCAGCGCCAGTGCGGCCTGCAGCCACAGCAACACCGAGGCTCCGGCCAAACCGATCGAGGCGATGATCAGCAGCAGCCTGCGGTCCATCGCGTCGGCCCAGGCACCGCCCCACAACCCGAAAACCACCAGCGGTACCAGCGCGAACAGGCCGGACAAACCCACGTACGCCGAATTCTCGGTGAGCACGTACAGCTGCACCGGCACCGCGAAGATGGTCAGGTTTGCGCCGATGACGGTCGGGATTCCGGCCAACCACAGCCGCCGGAAATCCGGTGTACGCAGCGGGGTGGTGTCGGCGAAGAACCTACGCACTAGGGCTGGAGTCGTTCGGCGCGGGCGCCGATCACGCGAATTCGGTTGTGCACCCGGTTCTCCCGGCCCTGCCAGAACTCCACGCTCTCCGGGGCGATCAGGTAACCGCCCCAGTTCGGCGGCACGGGAACGGATTCGAGGCCGGCGAACCGCTCGGTTACCTCGGCGAGTTGGGCCAGCAGCGCCTGACGGGATGCGATCGGGCCCGACTGCTGCGACGCCCACGCGCCCAGCTGTGAACCACGGGGGCGTTTGGACCAGTACTCCTCGGTGTCCTCACGGCTCACCTTGGTCACCGGACCGCGGACGTGCACCTGACGCCCCAGCCGGTACCAGGGGAATGTCGCCGACGCGTAGGGATTCGCGGCCAGCTGTATGCCCTTGGCGGAGTCATAGTTGGTGAAGAACGTGATGCCCGTCTCGTCCATGCTCTTGCACAACACCGTTCGGGTGACGGGTCTTCCCTCGTCGTCGGTGGTGCCCACCACCATGGCGTTGGGCTCGGCCACCCCGGCGCGGTAGGCATCGGCCAGCCAGGTCCGCAGCAGCCTCAGCCAACCGGTTGCCGGGTCCTCACCCAGCCAATCGACGTCCAGGTCGCCGCAACCGTCCTTCTCGACGTAATCCACGCGCATGGCAGCCAGGTCATGGTCGTCGTGTCCGGGGCTCTGTTCGGGGAGACTTGCCACCGCGGTAACGCTACGCCTGCGCTTGATGCAAGAATCTGGCCATGCCAGCTGTACCGGAGGACTTCGTTCCCGGCCTCGAAGGCGTCGTCGCCTTCACGACCGAAATCGCTGAACCGGACAAGGACGGCGGCGCGCTGCGCTACCGCGGCGTCGACATCGAGGAACTCGTGCGCCGCCGGGTCACCTTCGGAGATGTGTGGGGGCTGCTGGTCGACGGCAGCTTCGGCACGGGCCTGCCCCCTGCCGAGCCGTTCCCGCTGCCCATTCACAGTGGTGATGTGCGGGTGGACGTCCAGGCCGGGCTGGCCATGCTGGCACCGATCTGGGGCTACGCACCGCTGTTGGACATCGACGACGCCACCGCCCGTGACCAGTTGGCCCGGGCCTCGGTGATGGCGCTGTCCTACGTCGCGCAATCCGCCCGCGGTATCTACCAGCCCGCGGTCCCCCAGCGCACGATCGACGAATGCGACACCGTCACAGCGCGTTTCATGACGCGCTGGCAGGGCGACCCCGACCCGAAGCACGTCGAGGCGATCGACGCCTACTGGGTCACCGCCGCCGAGCACGGGATGAACGCGTCGACGTTCACGGCCCGGGTGATCGCCTCCACCGGCGCCGACGTCGCGGCCTCGCTGTCGGGTGCGGTGGGCGCGATGAGCGGGCCCCTGCACGGCGGCGCCCCGGCCCGGGTGCTCCCGATGATCGAAGAAGTCGAGAAGACCGGTGATGCACGCGCGGTGGTCAAGGGCATCCTGGATCGCGGCGACAAGCTCATGGGCTTCGGGCACCGCGTGTACCGCGCGGAGGATCCGCGGGCGCGGGTGCTGCGGGCCACCGCCAAACGCCTTGAGGCGCCCCGCTACGAGGTGGCCACCGCACTGGAGCAGGCCGCCCTGGCCGAGCTTCGTGAGCGCCGCCCGGACCGGGCCATCGAGACCAACGTGGAGTTCTGGGCCGCGGTGATCCTGGACTTCGCCCAGGTGCCCGCCTCGATGATGCCCGCGATGTTCACCTGCGGGCGCACCGCAGGATGGTGCGCGCACATCCTGGAACAGAAGCGACTCGGCAAACTCGTGCGCCCGGCCGCCATCTACGTCGGCCCCGAACCGCGCAGCGTGGAGTCGGTCGCCGGATGGGACAAGATCGCCACGTCATGACCGCCGCCCGCGACGTATTCGCCTCGGCAGCACACACTTTCGCCCGACTGGTGCAGGTGCTGCCGGCGGATTCGTTCGACGGGCCGGGCCTGGGCGAGTGGGACCTGCGCGCCCTGGTGGGCCACACCTCGCGCTCGCTCATCACCGTCAGCACGTATCTGCAGACCCCTGCGTCGACGGCCGATCTGGCCGGTCCGGTGGAGTACTACGCGGCCATGCGGGGATTCATGTCCGACGCCGGGGCCGAGGCCATCATCGAGCGCGGTCGGCAGGCCGGGCGCGACCTGGGCTCCGATCCGGCGGCCGCGGTGGACGCGCTGGCGAGCCGGGCCCTCGACGACATCGACGAGGCCGGCGATCCGTTGATCACGGTCATCGGCGGGTTCGGTATCCGGTTGAGCCACTACCTGCCCACCCGCATTTTCGAGCTCGCCGTCCACAGCCTCGACATCGCCAGGGCCACAGGCCTTTCGGCGGACCTACCGGATGAAGTGCTGGAGGCAGCCGGCGTGCTCGCAACGCAGATCGCGGTGAAGCTGGGCGAGGGCGAGACCTTGCTGATGGCGCTGACCGGACGTGTCGAGCTGCCGCGCACGTTCTCCGTCACCTGACTCTGTCCGCCCTCCGTTCGCCGACACTACGGCTTCTGACGAGATCCGGGCCGATTTCGTCACAATGCGTAGTTTCGCGGTTCGTGTGCTTGTCAGACCCCGGTGGTTGCATGGGACTTGTCCGGCGATGAGATCCGCCCGCCGCGTGGGTCTGCATTGAGTCCGCTCACTGATCAGGAGAAGAACATGGCGATCGAAGTAACCCCCGCAGTCATTCCCCATCTGGTTGTCGACGATGCCGCCGCGGCGATCGACTTCTACGTCAAGGCGTTCGGCGCCACCGAGTTGGGCCGTGTGCCGGGGCCCGAGGGCAAGCTGATCCACGCCGCGCTCACCGTCAACGGATCCACGGTCATGCTCAACGACGACTTTCCCGAGTACAACGACGGCAAGCCGTCGACGCCCAAGGCGCTGGGCGGCAGCCCGGTGACCATCCACCTCACCGTGACCGACGTCGAGGCAGTGTTCGCCAAGGCGGTCGACGCCGGTGCAGAGGTCGTCATGCCGCTGGAAGACCAGTTCTGGGGTGACCGCTACGGCGTCGTGCGCGATCCGTTCGGCCACCTGTGGTCACTCGGTCAGCCGGTCCGCGAGGTCAGCCCCGAGGAGATCGCACAGGCCATGCAGTCGGGGCAGTAACCCGCCAGGTGGCATCCTGAGCAGGTGATCGACGTCCTGATCGCCGAGCCCGGTGAACTGAGCCCCGAAGTGCTGGATTCGGGCGAGATGTTGGTCCGCTCGGCGTTCGGTGACGGCTTCCGCACGCACGACTGGCTCCATGGCGTCGACGGCGTGCACGTGCTGATCACCGAGGATCGCGAACTGCTGGCCCACTCGGCGGTGGTGCCCCGCACGCTGCGCCACGCAGGTGACGTCTTCGACACCGGTTACGTCGAAGGTGTCGCCGTGCGCGGCGACCAGCAGGGCCGCGGCCTGGGCCGTCTGGTGATGGACCACACCGAGGCCATCATCCGCGCGCGACACGACCTCGGTGCGCTCAACGCCGTGGAGAGCGCCGCCGCGTTCTATGCCGGCCGAGGCTGGCAACTCTGGGACGGTCCCACCCAGGCCGACACCCCCGATGGGCTGATCGACACCTATGACGCCGACGACCGGATCTTCCTGCTGCCGACGGACACAGCGGCCCGCGATCTCGCCAAGTCAGTGCCCCTGATCTGCGATTGGCGCAGCGGCGACCTCTGGTAGCCGGCGTCTGCCCGGCTCGGCACAGTTCATACTGAGTGCCGCACATGCCCCGCGATGTGGCATTCAGGAGCAAAGGAGATCGATGAGCACCCAGCCCGCCGGCACCACGCCGGCTGCCCGCGCGCTGAGCTGGCGGGTCGTGGACATCGTCGTCGCCAGCGTCCTCGCAACGGCGTCGGGGCTGGTGTTCGTCGTGTGGAACATCGCGTCCAACCCGATCAGCGCGCCGCTCACAGCGCTGCTTCCCGGCCTGCAGGCACTGCTCGCCGGGGGTTGGTTGTTCGCCGGCGTGCTCACCGCCCTGGTGATCCGCAAGCCGGGCGCGGCCTTGTACGGCGAGCTCGTCGCCGCCACGGTGTCGGCACTGGTCGGCAATCAGTGGGGCGTGCTCACCCTCGAGTCGGGCCTGGTACAGGGTCTCGGCGCGGAACTGGTCTTCGCGGTGTTCCTGTACCGCCGTTGGGGATTGCCCGTCGCACTGATCGCGGGTGCTGTCGCGGGGCTGGCCCTGGCCATCAACGACCTCATCCTGTGGTACCCCGGGTCGGCGAACACCTTCGCCGCGATCTACACCGTCTCGGCGATCGTCTCCGGTGCGCTCGTCGCCGGCCTGCTGTCCTGGTTCGCGGTCCGGGGGCTGGCGAAGACCGGAGCCCTGAGCCGGTTCGCCTCGGGCCGGATCGGCCCCGACGCTCGATGAGCTCACCGCACGGCACCGGTGCCACGGTGACGGCGCACAGCTGGGGCTGGTGCCATGCCGGACGCGCCAACTGGGCCGTGCGGGACCTCGACCTGCGGATCGAAGCCGGCGAGCGGGTGCTGCTGCTCGGTCCATCCGGCGCCGGGAAATCCACTCTGCTGCACGGCATCGCCGGCCTGCTCGGCGGCGCCGAGGAAGGCCGGCAGACCGGCAACCTGTTGGTCGACGGCGTCGTACCAGCTGAGCAGCGCCACCGGATCGGCATGGTGCTCCAGGATCCCGACTCCCAGGTGATCCTGTCCCGGGTCGGTGACGACGTCGCCTTCGGCATGGAAAACTTCGGTGTCGAGCGCGACCAGATCTGGCCCCGAGTCCGAACCGCGCTCGACGCCGTCGGGCTGAATCTCGGTTTGTCCCAATCCACTTCGGAGCTGTCCGGCGGACAGAAGCAACGCCTCGCGCTGGCCGGGGTGATCGCCATGGACCCCGGGCTCATCCTGCTCGACGAACCTACGGCCAACCTCGACCCCGCGGGCGTCGTCGAGGTACGGGACGCCGTCGCCGAATCGGCCGCCCGCACCGGCGCGACGCTCATCGTCATCGAGCACCGCACGGAGACATGGCTGCCGGTCATCGACCGGGTCATCGTGCTCGGCACCGACGGTGAGGTGATCGCCGACGGAACCCCCGACCAGACCATCCGGCGCAACCACGACTACCTGGTCCGATCGGGTGTCTGGGTACCCGATACCCCGCTGCCCGAGATCACCCGCCACCGATCTCATTCGGCCGAAACTCTTCTGTGCGCAGCAGATCTGGCTCTGGCGCACCCCGGCGATCCCCCGATGCACATCGGTCTGAACTTCGAGATCGATGCCGGCCAGACCACGGTGATCACCGGCCCGAACGGAGCCGGCAAGTCGACACTGGCGCTCACCATCGGCGGGCTGTTGCCCGTGCCGGCCGGCCGGCTCGAGGCGCGGGCAGGCTTCGCACCCTCGCCGTCGCGGCGACAACCCGTCAAGTGGCGGTCGAAAGAGCTGCTCACCCGGATCGGCAGCGTGTTCCAGGATCCCGAGCACCAGTTCCTCGCCGGCACAGTGCGCGACGAACTCGCGTTGGGCCCCAAAGCGATCAAGCTCGGCGCCGCCGAGATCACCACGCGCACCGACGAACTGCTCGAACGCCTGCACCTGACCCACCTCGCCGCGGTGAACCCCTACACCCTCTCCGGCGGTGAGAAGCGCCGCCTGTCGGTGGCCACGATGCTGGCGACCGCGCCCAAGGTGATCATCCTCGACGAGCCCACCTTCGGTCAGGACCGCCGCACCTGGGAGGAACTGACCCGGCTGCTGGCCGAGATCGCCGACGCCGGAACGGCCGTCGTCGCGGCCACCCACGATCTGGACTTCGCCGCTCTGCTGGCCGACGCCCGGCTCGAGCTGCCGGACTGGGACCCCACCGCGGAGACGCCGTCGTGATCAATCCGGTCGCACGACTGCTGACTGCCCTGATCATCGCGGGTGCCCTGGTGCTCTCGGTGGACTGGGTGTCGGCGCTGACGGCACTCGTCGGTGAGATCGTGCTGTTCACCGCGGTCGGTGTGCGACTCCGCGCAGCGCTGGCCCGGAGCGCCGTGGTCGTCGTCGCGGCCGCACTCACCGCTGTCACCATCCTGCTCTACGGGCAGACCAGCGGAACCGTGTACTGGCACTTCTTCCTCGTCACCGTCAGCGACGGGTCGATCGCCCTCGCGGTGGCCACTTTCCTTCGCGTGCTGGCGATCGCGCTGCCCTCGGTCATCCTGTTCATCGACGTCGAATCGACCGAATTGGCAGACGGTTTGGGCCAGGTGCTGCGACTACCCGCCCGGTTCGTGATCGGTGCACTGGCCGGCCTGCGGATGGTCGGGCTGCTCGGGCAAGACTGGCGGTACCTCGGCTATGCCCGGCGGGCCCGCGGCGTCGCCGATCACGCCAGGGTGCGGCGGATCGCGGGGCAGTCGTTCGCGCTGCTGGTGTTCGCCGTGCGCCGCGGGTCGAAGCTCGCCACCGCGATGGAAGCGCGCGGGTTCGGCGCCTACCCACAACGGACCTGGGCTCGCCCATCACCCTTCGGCGCACGTGAATTCGCCCTGATCGCCTCGGGATTCGTCATCGCGGCAGCAGCGATCGCGGTGTCGCTGGCGTGCGGAACATGGAACTTCATTGGCACTCGATGACATCCTGCGCCGCCTCGGTGCGTCCGCGACGACGGTCCTGATCGACGGCCGTTCTGGGTCCGGCAAGTCGACGCTGGCGATCGACCTGCACAACGAGTGGACCGACAGTGTCGTCGTCCGGCTCGACGACATCTACCCGGGCTGGGACGGACTGCTCTGGGCCGCAGATCATGTGCGGCGATCACTGCTCGCGCCGCGGGCCGCGGGCCGCACCGGACGCTGGCGGCAATGGGATTGGGCGACGGCTGCGCCCAGCGGCCGGCACGCGATAGAACCGGGACAACGCCTCATCGTCGAGGGCATCGGTGCGCTCACCCCGGCCACCCGGGCCCTGGCAGATCTGGGCATCTGGGTCGATGCCGACGACGCCGAGCGCAAGCGCCGGGCACTGGAGCGCGACGGCGACACCTACCGGCCGCACTGGGACCGGTGGGCCGCCCAGGAGGACGAGTTCATCACCCGGTTCCAGCCGAGGGCGTGCGCCGACCTGATCGCGGTACCCACCGCACGCGGATTCGGATTCACCGCGCCCGGTTAGCGCAGACCGGCCAGAACCCTCTGCCGCACTGTCGGTTTCGGTGCAGTCGCTGCGACGGCGATCATCTCGTCGACCGAGGTGAACTTGTCGCGCGGCCGGTCCTCGCCACCGCGGGCGATCTCGGCGGCATCGATCGCCTGCCATCCGGCAGCGTCCACCATGGCGGGCTGGCGCGTCCGCACCAGCTTCTCCAGGGCGGCCGGCTTGTGCACCGGATCGGTCAGCACACCGGCGTTGTAGTCGTCGACCAGCTGATGCACGGTCTGTGCCGCACACGATTTGTTGGTGCCGATGAAGCCGGTGGGCCCGCGCTTGATCCAGCCGGCCACGTACGCGCCGGCCGTGTCGCGGACACGTCCGCCGTCATTGGGCACGATGGCGGCGGCGTCGTCGAACGGAAGATCGGCAATTGCCTTGCCGCGATACCCGATCGAGGTCAGCACAAGACCGGCGTCGAGCGTGCGCACCTCATCGGTACCCGTCACGCCGAATTCGATCCCGCTGACCCTGTCCTCGCCCAGCACACGCTGCGGGGTGAGCCGGTACGCCAGCCGGATCCGCGGCCGGGTCAGCGGCGCGGAGGCATCGCCCAGCTTGGCCAGGATCTCCAGCTTGTTGCGGGTCAACGGATCCGTCTCGCGGGCCAGGTCCGCCACCACCAGCTGGTGATCGGCCTCGTCGAGCACGACGTCGCAGCTCGCGGTCAGACCGATCAGCTCGGGCAGGGTGAAGGCCGACTCCGCGGGGCCGCGGCGGGCCGCGATCACGACCTCGGAGACCTTTGAAGTGCGCAGGGTCGCCAGCGCATGATCGGAGATATCGGTGCGGGCCAACGCATCCGGATCGGTGGTGAGCACCCGGGCCACGTCGAATGCGACGTTGCCGTTGCCCACGATGACGACCCGCTCATGGCTGAGGTCCACCGGCAGGTCGGTGAACTCGGGGTGTCCGTTGATCCAGGCCACCATCTCGGTCGCCGTGCCCGTGCCGGCCAGCCCCATGCCGTCGATCTCGAGCCGACGATCGTTGGGCGCGCCCACCGCGTACAACACGGCGTGGTGATGCTCCAACAGGTCGGCATGCGACAGGTGCTTGCCCACCTCGACGTTGAGGAAGAACTTGAATCCCTGCTGCTTGCCGATGACGTCGAAAAGCTGGGTGACCCGCTTGGTGCTCTGGTGGTCCGGTGCGACACCGGCCCGCACCAGCCCGTAGGGCGTGGGCAGCTTCTCGAACACATTTACCCGCACGCCGCGCTGGGTCAGCAGTTCGTCAGCCGCGTACATGGCGGCCGGGCCGGAGCCCACGATCGCCACCGTCAACGGCCCACCGGAATGCGCCGCCACCTTCGGCGCCGCGATCACCGGCGCCAGCTTGGACGTCGGCGGCAGCTTGCCTTCGCGCTTCGGGTAGAAGGCGGCGTTGAGCTCGATGAACGGCAGCTGCTTCTCGGTCAGCCGGGTGTCGGCCGCGATCGCACCGACCGGGCAGGCACTGACGCATGCGCCGCAGTCCACACATGCCTCGGGATCGATGTAGAGCATCTCGGCCGTCGCGAAGCCCGGCTCATCCGGTGACGGATGGATGCAGTTCACCGGGCACGCGTAGACACAGGACCCGTCGCTACAACACGACTGGGTGATCACATGGGGCATAAAAAACCTTCGAACCCTCCGGGAGGAGCTTTAGGCGACCGAGACCAGGTGCTCGCGCTGTGGCTCGCTACGGTAACGGCTCGGCGGCCCGTCGATCTTGCAGATCCGCCAGATGAGCTTTGCGATCGGGTTCATCAGGCCGGTGTCCTGGCAGAGCATGCGGACATCGCCGAACATGTCCCGCAGCATCTTGCGCGACTCGGGCGAACCGAAGAACAGGTCCTTGCGCACCGAGCGCGGGATGTCGAATTCCTTCCAGAACGCCCGCGGCGGCACGATGATGGCCGAGCACAGGATGCGCATGGTCAGCGGCACGAACAGCGACAGGATCCAGCGCTGTCTGCGACGCAGGTTCGGCACCCGCTTGTGCAGGTACTGGTGCGCGAACGAGATGTGGCGGGCCTCCTCGGCGACGTGAATCGCCATGACCCGTTCCATGATCGGATGCAGGGCCTTGCCCTCGCGCAGCACGTTCTTCTGCGTGTGGTCGATGGGCTCCTCGCCGGCGAGGACGCCGAAGAAGAACGGGATCGGCAGCGGGCCCGCGGCCAGCGGGATGAGCGGCTGAAGCCACTTGAGCAGCCGCGGCATGCCCGGCACATCCATGCCGATCCGGTTCACCATCTCCTGGAACATCAGGGTGTGGTTGCACTCCTCGACGGATTCGTGCAGGCAGTACCGGTACTCCGGCGAACCGTTGGGCACCCAGAACGAGTACTCCATCAGGCCGCGGATCAGGATGTTCTCGAAGTGCAGGCCCACCTTGGCGACGTTGGCCTGGCGCCACATGCCGATCTGGATCTGCCGCTCGACCGGCTGCGCCTGGTACCACGCGTGACCACCCATCGGGTCGGTCGACGGCAGGATCCAGCGCGGATCGTTCGGGATCACCGCAAACTCGGGCGAATCCCACTCGATGTCCTTGTACGGGTTGAAGTTGCGTCGCACCGACCCGTCGGACAGTGTCGCGAGCATGTCGACGTACTCAATATCGTCGCTGACGTCCATGTTCTTGCGCCAACGCCTGACCATCTTGGTCCGAGCCATGTTGCAGACCTCTCTATAATCGTCTGAGGTTTACATCTACCCACTTGTTGTACAAACGGTACCGCAGGTATCGAGTAAAAGTCCATGCCTGATTTGATTCGTTTGCCGATTGGTAACCGCACGTGGTCCATCTGAAGACAAAGCACCAGGTAGAAGCGATGGCGGCGGCCGGTGCAGTAGTTGCCGAAGCATTGCGAACCATCGCCGAAAAGGCCGGTGCAGGGCACACCACCGCTGATCTGGACCGGATCGCAGCCGAAATCCTGGCCGCACACGGCGCCGGCTCACCGTTCCTCGACTACCACCCGCGCTGGGCGCCCAGCCCGTTTCCGGCGGTGCTGTGCGTGAGCGTCAACGACGCGGTCGTCCACGGCATCCCAGGCGACACCGTCCTCGCGGACGGTGACCTGGTGTCGGTGGATTTCGGGGCAATTCTCGACGGCTGGTGCGGAGACGCCGCCCGCAGCTTCGTGATCGGCACGCCGCGGGCGGCCGACAGCGCACTGATCGAGGCGACGGATGCGGCCCTGGCCGCCGGGATCGCCGCGGTGCGACCCGGAAACACGCTGGGTGACATCGGCCACGCGATCGCGTCGGTGGCCCGCGGAGCCGGATACGGCTTGTTGGCCAACCACGGCGGGCACGGCATCGGCCGCACCATGCACGAGGCGCCGCACGTCCCCAACTCGGGACAACCCGGGGAAGGCCTGGCACTGCAGCCCGGACTGGTGCTCGCGATCGAGCCGATGCTGATCGCGGACGGCACCACGGGCTACGTCCACGACCCCGACGGCTGGACGCTCCGCAGCGCCACCGGGGCCCGCGCCGCACACAGTGAGCACACTGTGGCCGTCACCACGGACGGCGCCCGAATTTTGACGCTGTAGCGGCCGACTTTAGGCTGGTCCCATGGCTGAACTGATCATCCCCGCCGACCTCAAGCCCCGCGACGGCCGTTTCGGATGTGGACCCTCCAAGGTCCGTCCTGAGCAACTGACCGCGTTGGCCGCTGCCGGGGATCTGTTCGGCACGTCCCATCGACAGGCGCCGATCAAGAATCTGGTGGGCCGCGTCCGCGACGGCCTGCGCGAACTGTTCTCGGTTCCCGACGGCTACGAGGTCATCCTCGGCAACGGCGGCTCGACCGCATTCTGGGATGCGGCGGCCTTCGGCCTGATCGACAAGAAGTCGCTTCACCTGACCTACGGCGAGTTCAGCGCCAAGTTCGCCTCGTGCGTGGCCAAGAACCCGTTCATCGGCGACCCGATCATCGTCAAGAGCGACCCAGGCACCGCGCCTCAGCCGCAGTCCGACCCGTCGGTGGATGCCGTCGCCTGGGCGCACAACGAGACCTCGACCGGCGTCTCGGTGGCGGTGCAGCGTCCGGCCGGCGATGCGCTGGTGCTGATCGACGCCACCTCGGCCGCCGGCGGCCTGCCCGTCGACATCGCCGACACCGACGCGTATTACTTTGCGCCGCAGAAGAACTTCGCCGGCGACGGCGGCCTGTGGCTGGCCATCGTCAGCCCCGCGGCGCTGGCCCGGATCGAGGCGATCGGCGCATCGGACCGCTGGGTGCCAGACTTCCTGTCGCTGCCCACCGCGGTGGAGAACAGCCTCAAGAACCAGACCTACAACACCCCGGCCATCGCCACGCTGATCCTGCTCGCCGAGCAGATCGACTGGCTCAACGGCAACGGCGGGCTGGACTGGGCCGTCAAGCGCACCGAGGATTCCTCGCAGCGGCTGTACTCGTGGGCCGAGGCATCGAGCTTCGCCACCCCGTTCGTCACCGATCCGGCGCTGCGCTCGCGGGTCGTCGGCACCATCGACTTCAGCGATTCGGTGGACGCCGCCGCGGTCGCCAAGGTGCTGCGGGCCAACGGGATCGTGGACACCGAGCCCTACCGGAAGCTGGGCCGTAATCAGTTGCGGATCGGCATGTTCCCGGCCGTGGAGCCCGACGACGTGAGCGCCCTGACCAGCTGCGTCGACTGGGTCGTCGGACAGCTCTGAGCGAGCCTTCATCTCCGGGCCTGTCCCGCCAGCGTGTCAGCCCGGTAACGGGCCCATAACGCAGTAGGGTTCGCGCAGGAGGTTTGGTCGGTATGCGAGAACTCAGAGTCGTTGGATTGAACGTAGACGGCAGACGCATCATCTGTGAATCCGACGACTCCGCCAAGGACATGTTCAGCTTGCGTGTCGATGACCGTCTCCGCGCTGCGATGCGCGGTGACAAGGTCACCTCGAATCAGACCGACATCGATGTAGAGGTGCAGAACGTGCTGCGACCCAAGGAGATTCAGGCAAGGATTCGCGCCGGGGCGTCGGTCGAGCAGTTGGCCGAAGCAGCCGGGGTGCCTGTCGAGCGGGTCGAGCGGTTCGCCCATCCGGTGTTGCTGGAGCGCGCCCGCGCGGCCGAGCTGGCCACCGCGGCGCATCCGGTGCTGGCCGACGGCCCCTCGGTGCTGACGCTGCTGGAAACCGTCACGCAGGCCGTGGTGGCCCGAGGCCTTGACCCCGATTCGATCGCCTGGGACGCCTGGCGCAACGAGGACAGCCGGTGGACCGTGCAGCTGGCCTGGAAGGCGGGCCGGTCGGACAACGTCGCACACTTCCGGTACACCCCCGGAGCTCACGGCGGCACCGTCTCCGCATCAGACGATGCGGCCCGTCAGCTGATCAATCCCGATTTCGGCCGTCCGCTGCGTCCCGTCGCCGCGGTGCCGCACCTGTTCGACAACCACGAGACCCACGAGGTCGCGGACACGCCGGCCGCGGTGCCCGAGCAGTTCAGCCGACCGGCCGAGCCGATTCCCGCGCCTGCTCCCCCGGCACCCAAGCGCGGCCGCAAGGCCCGTCCCGCGGTTCCGGCCTGGGAGGACGTCCTGCTGGGCGTGCGGTCGTCGGGGACCCAGCCCTGATCGCTTGACCTGAAGCGTTCTTGAGGTCATAGCGTCGGCACGCATGACCTCCCTTGGCCCGATCGGGCTGGCCGGCAGCAATCCGTTCACAGAAGATGCGGCAGTGGTGGCCGACGAGGCGCGCCATGCCGAGGACCTCGGGTTCTCCACGTTGTGGCGCTCGGGCAATCTTCCGATGCTCGCCGCAGCGGTCCGCGCGACGACCTCGATCCCCATCGCCACCGGGATCATTCCGGTGGTGCGGGTGCCGGCCGCCGAGGTCATCGCCACCTACACCGAACTTCAGCGCGAGCACCCCGACCGGTTCCTCGTCGGCCTCGGCGGTGCGCACGGCCCTCAGCCCATGGCCACTCTCAACGCCTACCTGGACGAGCTCGACGTCGCGGACATCAACGCGGACCGGCGGGTGCTGGCCGCACTCGGCCCGAACATGCTGGCCCTGGCGCGGGAGCGGGCCGGCGGCGCGTATCCCTATCTGGTGACGCCGTCGTACGTGACGGCCGCGCGGTCGGCACTGGGGCCGGACAGGATGCTGGCGGTCCTCCTGATGGTCATGCCCGTCACCGACCGCGAAACAGCGCGACGCGCCGCCGCCGAACCGCTGCGGTTCCTGACGTCCCAGGGCGGCTACCGCCGCAACCTGATCCGCCAGGGTTTCACCGCGACCGATATCGACACGGTCAGCGACCGCCTGCTCGACGGAATCGCCGCCTGGGGTTCTCCCGAAGTCATCGCCGGGCGCATCGCCGAGTACCGGGACGCCGGCGCCGATCAGGTGGTGCTGCGCATTCTGGGCGTCGACGACATCGCAATGTGGCGCACGCGACTCTCCCACACCCTCCTAAGTTAGTTATAGTGTCTAATAACTAGCTTGGCTATACATCTGGAGGGGTCATGCCACGCACCGAGAACGACACCTGGGATCTGGCCACCGGCGTCGGCGCCACCGCCACCGGCGTTGCCGCGTCCCGGGCCCTGGCCTCCAACGCCGCCGACCCGCTGATCTCCGACCCGTACGCCCGGCCCCTGGTCGACGCCGTCGGGGTGGACTATTACGTGCGCCTGGCCCAGGGCGACCTGGTCGCCGACGGCGCCGCCGAGCCGCTCGATCCGCACGTGATCGCCGACGGCATGGCGATCCGGACCCGCTACTTCGACGACTTCTTCCTGACCGCCGTCGAGGCGGGCATCCGCCAGGCCGTCATCCTGGCCTCGGGGCTGGACGCCCGCGCCTACCGGCTGCCCTGGCCGGCCGGGATGACGGTGTTCGAACTGGATCAGCCTGCCGTCATCGAGTTCAAGGGCCGGGCACTCGCCGATCTGGGCGCCGCGCCGGCCGCGGAACTGCACGCCATCGGCATCGATCTACGCCAGGACTGGCCCGCCGCCCTGCGCGCCCGCGGCTTCGACCCGCAGGCTCCGACCGCGTGGATCGCCGAAGGACTGCTCGGGTACCTGCCTCCCGACGCCCAAGACCGGTTGTTCGACAACATCACCGCGCTCAGCGCACCGGGCAGCCGCATCGCCACCGACTGGATGAGCGGGCACTCCGAGCCGGCCGAGAGCCGGATACGGACACTGACCGACCACCAGCGCGAGCAGGGCCTGGAGGTGGACGACCTGTCAGAGCTGATCTTCTCCGGCGACCGCAACCCCGTCGCGGACTACCTGACCGAAACCGGCTGGCAGCCCGAAACCACCACGGCCGAAAGAATGTTCGCGGTCCACGGCAGGCCGTTCCGCCGCGACGATGCCGTCGCCGGGTTGCTCGACGCCAACTACACCGCGGCAGAGCTGGTGGCCTGAGACGTTCGGGGTCAGGCCGGGTTCAGCCCTGGGTCAACCCGATCGCCAGCAGCGCCAGCCAGCCACACGCCACCCCCACGCCCGAACCCAGGACGAACCAGCGCCACACCGGCCGGTGCCGCCAGCCCCACACGGTGGGGGCCAGCCCGCCGACGGCCACCATGTTCAGCCCGACCGCCAGCAGCGGGTGGACACGCAGCAGGCCTACCCCGAGCACCACGATCGCCGCACCCAGCACCACGGCTACGAAGGCGGCCACCGTCAATCCGGTCCCCCACGGCGTGGAATCGTCGGTCACGGAGTCAATCTAACGCGATCTCGGCTCCCGAGCCTGGCACGTTCATAGAACGCGAGCGCCGCCGCCGTGGCGACGTTGAGCGAATCGGTGCCACGCGACATCGGGATGCGCACCCGCACGTCGCTGGCCCGCATCGTGTGCTCGGTCAGACCCGGGCCCTCGGCGCCGACCAGAACCGCCACCCGGTCGCCGTCGAGCTGCGACATCGCCTCGGACAGCGTCGCGGCAGCCGGATCCGGCGTCATGGCCATGAGCCGAAACCCGTTGTCCCGCAATAGTTCCAGATCACCGGGCCAGGATTCGGCCCGCGCGAAGGGAACCAGCAGGGCATGGCCCATCGACACCCGCACCGCCCGCCGGTACAGCGGATCAGCACATCCCGCACCGAACACCACCGCATCGACCGCCAGCCCGGCGGCGTTGCGGAAGATCGACCCGAGATTCTCGTGGTCGTTGACCCCTTCGAGCACCGCCACGGTGCGCGCCCCGGAAATCACCTGCGCCACCGACAACTCGGGCGCCCGCGAAGCCGAAGCCAGCACGCCACGGTTGAGGTGGAACCCGACCGCGGCGGCCATCACGTCCGCACTGGTCCGGTAGAACGGGACATCCACGCCCTCGAGGTCGGCGGCCAGCTCCGTCAGGCGCCGGTCGGTGCCGAGCAGCGCACGCGGGACGAACCGGGAGGCCAGCATCCGCTGAGCCACCAGTACCCCTTCGGCGATCACCAGACCCTTGCCGCTGGGTAGATCGGGCCGGCGGTCCACGCTGTTGAGATCGCGAAAGTCGTCCAACCGGGTATCGGACGGATCCGCTATATCGATGACCTGCAGCAGACTCACGCGCCTTCGAGAACCATGGCGGACATCAGATCGGTGGCGGTGAGCAGAGTCTGGCGTTCATCGGGATCCAGCCGCAAGAGCTGGGACTTGAGCCACTCCTGGCTGGCCCGGCGCTCGGCCTCCACCAGGGTCATCCCGGCCTGAGAGGCAGACACCACGATCTGGCGTCCGTCCACCGGATGGGCCGTGCGGGCCACCAGACCCAGCTCGGCCAGTGAGGCGATCACCCTGGTCATCGACGGAGGGCGCACCCGTTCGCGCACCGCCAGGGCACCCGGCGTCATCGCGCCCTCCTTGACCAAGGTGGCCAGCGCCGAGAACTGGGTCAGCGAAACCGGGGATTGCGCACGCCGCGTACGTAATTGACGCGCGAGACGGACAACCGCCAGAGCCAGGTCATTCGCGAGCCGCGCATCCGGATCCTTCACATCGGAAATAATACTGAGGCTGCGACAGTAAAGGGCTAAAACCAAGACCAATGAATCCCCATCGCATCGGATACGTTGGTCACCGATGACCGAGGACACCAACGACACGTCGGCGCCGCAGCCGCCGGCCCTGCCCGCCGCGTTGCTGGAGCCGTGGCCCGTGATCGTCGTGATCGCCACGGGCTGGCTGATCGCGACCGTCGTGGCCTTCACCGTCAGCGGTCTGCAACACTGGCGGCCGTTCACAATCGCCGGGCTGGCGATCGGCGTTCTGGGCACGACTATCTTTCTGATCCAGCGCCGCGCGGTGCGCCGTGGATCCCGCGGTGCGCAAAGCGGATTGACCTGAGGAGACACCATGGCCGCACCACTTCTGCAAGCCACCGTCGACATCGACGCACCGGTCGACAAAGTGTGGGGGCTCATCTCGGACCTGAGCCGGATGCCGCAGTGGAGCCCGCAGTGCCGGTTCATGAAGACCCTCGGCCCGCTCCGCCCGGGAACCCGCACGTTCAATCTCAACCGGCGGAAGTTCATGTTCTGGCCCACCACGTCACGCATCACCGAGGTCGTCGACAACAAGAGGCTCGCGTTCCTGGTGGAGGGCAACAACACCGTGTGGAGCTACGAACTGGAGCCGACCGCCACCGGCACCCGCGTGACCGAATCCCGTCACGCCGAGAACGGCACGACAGCCGTGTCCAACGCTCTGGTCGGCGCATTGTTCGGCGGAGTCCCGAGCTTCGAGGACGAACTCGTCGACGGGATGAACGCCTCGCTGGCGCGGATCAAGGCCGCCGCCGAGAACTGAGCAGAGCTCAGTCGACCACGTCGAGCACACCGTCGTCGTACGGCTCATACATCGGCGAGCCGGTGCCGGGCGGTTGCGGGGTGTCCGAATGGGCCCCGCAGCCGTACTCGGCCTCCACCACATGCCCGTCGGCCGACAGATCGTTGGCGCACACACCGAACATCAGGCCCAGCGCACCGCCGAGCGGTAGGTAGAACCCGCAGTCGCGGCACACCCGGCGCGTGGAGCGGGCCATCGCCGAACCCGGCCCGTAATCGCCGTCGTGCCAACGCTGCGCTGCCTGCCCGCGACCCCACTCACTGAGCACCTGACGCCTGCCGAGGCCGAGCTCGAGGTCGAGGGGCACGTCGTCGATCAGCGGATCCCCGGTGGCCACGTAGCCCGGGACCAGACGCGGATCGTTCGGCGGCGGCGCCAGCAGGTCGCCTGGCCCGAGATCACCGGGACGGATCCGCTCCTCCCACGGCACCCACTGCGGCGCCAGCAGCGCCGTCGGCCCCGGAATCAGGACCAACTCGCTGATCGTCGCGTGATCGGCGCCCGGGTAGGCCGCCACCACGACGGCCCACTGCCAACCGCGGTAACCCGGCAGATCGGCCAGGAATCGGTGCGTGGCCGAGGCGGCATCCTCGACGCTCACGCCGAGGTATTCGCCCACGGTGCCCTCGCCGCTGAACTCGATCAACGCCGCACGGGCTTGCTCGGCGGCACCAAGAAGCAACGCCTCCTGCTCCTGCGACGGCACTTCGGGGCCGGCCGTCAAGCCGGAGTCGGGAGTCTGCTCAGCAGATTCGGTCACGCTTTCCATTGCCTCCATAGTGCCTGATCGGGGCAACCCCAGGCCACACCGGTCGGCTGTCGGCCGCCTGCGCGCCCGATAAGAGAGAATCAGGGGGTGACCTACTACCCGCCGCGGCCGCCGGCCGATCACGGCGCGGAACATCCCGGAATGGCGAATTACCCCAGCGACGAGACGCCGCGCCGGCCACCCAGGCAATCGGTACCCAGCTCCAACCGCTGGCTGCCGCCACTCGATGAGCAACACACCGCTGCGTATTCGGCACCCGACGACCCACCGCCGTCGCGCGGGGTCGGGTCGGCGGCCGGCGAGAAGGTCACCGTCACCCGGGCAGCCGCGGCGCGCAGCCGCGAAATGGGCTCGCGAATGTACGGTTTCGTGCACCGCGCCGCCACTGCCGACGGCGCCGACAAGTCCGGGCTGACCGCACTGACCTGGCCGGTGGTGGCGAACTTCGCCGTCGACGCGGCGATGGCCGTGGCGTTGGCCAACACGTTGTTCTTCGCCGCCGCCAGCGGCGAGTCGAAGGGCAAGGTCGCGCTCTACCTGCTGATCACCATCGCCCCGTTCGCGGTGATCGCCCCGCTGATCGGGCCCGCGCTGGACCGCCTGCAGCACGGCCGCCGGATGGCGCTGGCCGCCTCGTTCGCGTTGCGCACCGTGCTGATCGTGGTGCTGATCGCCAACTACGACGGCGCCACCGGAAGCTATCCGTCCTGGGTGCTCTACCCGTGCGCGCTCGGCATGATGGTGCTGTCCAAATCCTTCTCGGTGCTGCGCAGCGCGGTCACCCCGCGTGTGCTGCCGCCGTCGATCGACCTGGTCCGGGTGAACTCCCGGTTGACCACCTTCGGCCTGCTCGGCGGCACCGTCGTCGGCGGCGGCATCGCCGCGGGCGCCGAATATTTGTTCAACGTGGCGCAACTGCCCGGAGCGCTGTACGTGGTCGTCGCGGTCAGCGTCGCCGGCGCGGTGCTGTCCATGCGGATCCCCAAGTGGGTCGAGGTCACCGAGGGCGAGGTGCCCACCACGCTGAGCTATCACGGCCAATCCGGCAGCCCGGGCGAGATGCGCAGGCACCCCGGCAAGCCCAAGGCCGAGCGTCAGCCGTTGGGCCGCAACACCATCACCGCGTTGTGGGGCAACTGCACCATCAAGGTGATGGTCGGATTCCTGTTCCTCTACCCCGCGTTCGTCGCCAAATCGCACGATGCCAGCGGCTGGGAACAGCTGCTGATCCTCGGCCTGATCGGGGCCGCGGCCGGGATCGGCAACTTCGGCGGCAACATCGCCGCGGCCCGGCTCAAGCTCGGCCATCCCGCTCAGCTGGTGGTGCGGGCCGCTGCCGCGGTCACCGCCGTCGCGCTGGCCACCGCCCTGACCGGCAACCTGCTGGTGGCTGCCGGGGCGACACTGGTCACCTCCGGCGCCAGCGCCATCGCGAAGGCCTCACTGGACGCGTCCCTTCAGGACGACCTGCCCGAGGCCTCGCGGGCCTCGGCGTTCGGCCGGTCGGAATCGGTGCTGCAGCTGGCCTGGGTGGCCGGCGGCGCCACCGGGGTGCTGATCTATACAGACCTCACAGTCGGGTTCACTACGATCACGGCCGTGCTGATACTGGGCCTGGCGCAGACCATCGTGAGCTATCGCGGCGAATCACTGATTCCCGGCCTGGGCGGTAACCGCCCGGTCCACGCCGCGCGAGAAGGCGGCGGCACCCGTCCCCCGACAGCACCGACGACAGCACAGTGGGAGTCCCGATGAAGCGTGCCCTGGCGATCCTTGCGGCCGTGGTCGTGCTGGCGATTGCAGGCACCGCGGTCGGGGTCTGGCGGCTGCACAGTTCACACGGGGACCAGCTGCCGGAGATCAGTGCGTACTCGCACGGGCATGCGGTGCGGGTCGGTCCGTTCCAGTACTGCGAGGTGCTCAACCTCGACGACTGCAAGGAGCCGCGCGATACGGGCGAGCTGCGGGTCACCAAGGAAAGTCCGGTTCAGCTCTCGGTGCCCAGTTCGGTCGCCCGGGCACCGTGGCGGCTGCTGCGGGTGTACGAGAACCCGATCGACACGACGGTCACGTACTACGCACCCAAGACGACGCTGGCCGTCACCATCCCCACCGTCGATCCCAACCGGGGCCGGCTCACCGGGCTGGCGGTCCAGATGCTGACCCTGGTGCAGGACCAGAACGGCGAGGAGTTCGCGCTGCCCCACGCCGAGTGGTCGGTCAGCACCGTCTGGCCGGACCGCGAGCCCGCGGACGCGCGCTAACCCGCTGAGTGCCCGGCCGGCACCCGCTCACCCTCAGGCGTCGGCCCGGGCGGAGTTCCATCGCCGAAAGGCCTGCCGCCCAAGGATTCCCGGCCGTGTGGTGTCAGCCAGTTGGCCAGGTCCGGACCCTTGGGCACAATCTGCGTCGGATTGATGTCCGAATGCACGATGTAATAGTGCTGCTTGATCTGGACGAAGTCGACGGTGTCACCGAAGCCCGGCGTCTGGAACAGATCCCGCGCGTACGCCCACAGCACATCCATCTCGGCGAGCTTGGCCCGGTTGCACTTGAAATGGCCGTGATAGACCGGATCGAACCGGGCCAGCGTGGTGAACAGGCGCACGTCGGCCTCGGTGATGGTGTCGCCCACCAGATAACGCTGACTGCGCAGCCGGTCGGTCAGCCAGTCCAGCGCCGTGAACAACCGGTCGTAGGCGGCGTCATACGCCTGTTGTGAGCCTGCGAACCCGCAGCGGTACACGCCGTTGTTCACCTCGGTGTAGATCCGCTTGGCCACCGTATCGATCTCCTCACGCAACGGCTCGGGATACAGCTGTGGCGCCCCCTCACGGTGGTACGCGGTCCACTCGGTGGAGAAGTCCAGCGTCATCTGGGCGAAGTCGTTGGTCACCACGGCACCCGAGGCAACCTCGACGATCGCGGGCACGGTGATGCCCTTCGGGTAGTCGGGGTCACGCTTGAAGTACGCGTCCTGCAACCGCGGAATCTTGAGCACCGGGTCGAGCCCGCCGGGGTCGAGGTCGAACGTCCAGCTGCGCGCATCGTGCGTCGGGCCGCAAAAGCCAATGGACAGAGCACTTTCCAGACCCAGCAGGCGTCGCACGATGATTGCGCGGTTGGCCCAGGGGCAGGCACGCGCGACGATCAGCCGGTACCGGCCCGGCTCGACCGGATAGCCGTCACGGCCATCGCGCGTGATCCTGGTGGTGATGTAGTTGGTATCGCGGTGGAACTCGCCGGAAGTGGACTTGTCGGCGACGTAGGTGCCCTGGGCCATACCTACATATTGGCCGCACAGTGCGCCGAGCAACACCCGGCGAACCAAAGGATCAGGCGTCGAGCTCCTGCGCGACGGCCTTGACCACTTCGGACACCCGGCGCGCGACCTTGCGGTCGGGGTAGCGCCCCTTGCGCAGCTCGGGCTGCACGATGTCCTCGAGCAGCGTGATCATGTCCGACACCATGCCGTGCAGCTCATCGGGAGTGTGCTTGTGCTCGGGACGCTCGGCCTCGCGGCGGGTCCGGCTCAGGCTCGGCGGCGGGTCGATCAGCTTGAGGCTCAACGCCTGCGGGCCACGACGGCCGGCGGCCACGCCGAACTCGACGCGTTGACCGGCCTTGAGGCCTTCGACACCCGCGGGCAACGCCGAGGACCGCACATAGACGTCCTCACCGTCCTCCTGGGACACAAAGCCGAAGCCCTTTTCGGCGTCGTACCACTTCACCTTGCCGGTCGGCACTGCTACTCACCCGCTCGTCTTGTCAGAACTACCTACACACATAAAGCTCGCGTCCCGTCAGCGCCGGGACGCGATGGAGCGATCTTACTCGGCCCTGGCTGGGTGCTTCACCCCTATTACTCGGTAGGCTTGGAACCACCTCTGGAAGAGAGATGCGCCGGCAATGCGAGTGATACTGAACATCATCTGGTTGGTCTTCGGCGGCCTGTGGCTGGCGCTGGGATATCTGCTGGCCGCGCTGATCTGTTTCGTCCTGATCATCACCATCCCGTTCGGGTTCGCTTCGCTGCGCATCGCCTCCTACGCCCTGTGGCCGTTCGGCCGAACCATCGTGGACAAGCCCGGCACCAGGCCCGGCGCCCTGATCGGCAACATCATCTGGATCGTCCTGTTCGGCTGGTGGCTGGCGTTGGGCCATCTGGTGAGCGCGGTGGCCATGGCGGTAACCATCATCGGAATCCCGTTGGCGCTGGCCGATCTCAAGCTGATCCCGGTCTCGCTGGTGCCACTGGGCAAGGAGATCGTCCCGGTCGACTCGCTGAAGGCCGCGGTATGACCCTGACTCCACTCGGGTTGCCCACGGTGCATCGATCCGACGGACCGGCCATCGGTGCGTCTCTCGCCCCAGCCCCGACAATTGGCCCGCTGGTCGACACCTACGGCCGCGTCGCCACCGACCTCCGGGTCTCCCTGACCGACAAGTGCAATCTGCGATGTACCTACTGCATGCCCGCCGAGGGGCTGGACTGGTTGCCCGGAGAGGCACTGCTCAGCACCGCCGAACTGAACCGGCTGTTGCGCATCGCAGTCACCCGGCTGGGCATCACCAGCGTGCGGTTCACCGGTGGTGAGCCGTTGGTGACACGCCACCTCGAGGATGTGGTGGCCGCCGCCGCGGCGCTGCGCCCGCGCCCGGAGATCACCCTGACCACCAACGGCATCGGGCTGGCCCGGCGTGCCGCCGGCCTCAAACAGGCCGGGCTGAACCGGATCAACGTGTCGCTGGACAGCGTCGACGCCACCCACTTCGCCCGGATCACCCGCAGGGACCGACTGGCCGACGTGCTCGACGGCCTGGCGGCCGCCAAGGCCGCCGGACTGCAGCCGGTGAAGGTCAACGCGGTGCTCGACCCGGTCTCGGGTCTCGACGACGTGGTGAACCTGTTGGGCTACTGCCTGGATCACGGATACCAGCTGCGGATCATCGAGCAGATGCCGCTGGACGCCGGGCACACCTGGCAGCGCGGCACCGTGATCGACTCCGAAGCCATTCTCGGCACCCTGCGCCGCCACTTCGACCTGCGGCCCGATCCGAAGCCGCGCGGCTCGGCGCCGGCCGAGCTCTGGCAGGTCGCGGCGAGCGCTGATCACCCCGCGGGCACCGTCGGAGTGATCGCGTCCGTGTCGCACGCGTTCTGTTCGGACTGTGACCGCACGAGGCTGACCGCCGACGGCCAGATTCGCAGCTGTCTGTTCTCCACCGAGGAGAGCGACCTGCGCGCGCTGCTGCGCGGTGGCGCCGACGACGCCGCCATCGAAACGGTCTGGCGGACGGCGATGTGGGCAAAGCCCGCGGGACACGGGATCAACGACCCGGATTTCGTGCAGCCCGTGCGGCCGATGAGCGCGATCGGCGGCTAGATGACGGAGCACACCGTGGCCGTAACGGTCCGCTATTTCGCCGCTGCCGCCGCCGCGGCCGGAGTTGATACGGAAACGTTAGGTTTGGCCGAGGATTCGACGATCGCGACGCTCGTCGAGCATCTCAGCGGTCGCGACGCGGAGCTCGCGCGCGTGCTTAAGCGCTGCTCATACCTGTCGGACGGCATGGCCGTCCGCGATATGGACAAGCCGCTGTCAACGTCTCAAACCATTGATGTGTTACCGCCATTCGCCGGCGGTTAACGTGATTTGCATCACATAACGAAATGGTCACGAGCTGGCTACAGCGAGGTGGAGCATCGCGCCCACCTGCGACAACGCGGAAATAACCTGCGCCTTTAAACAACTTTTAGAGTTTGCTCAGAGGCAAAACGCCCGAGGCCGCTAAAGGTGACGGGATTGCGGGGAGCCGTTACCGTTCATTCCCAAGTCAACCGACCCTAATCAGTTGACCCACCCTCATACCGACGCGCCGAGCTCCATCCATCGGGCGAGGGTCACGACGAACAACAAGGATGGAGGCGGGGGACCCAACCGGTCCACCGATTTATTTCAGGACCAGGAGCCGCTTGCGGCCCCTTGGGGTGAAGCCGTCGCCGTTTCGACGACGCCGGCCGGGTGACCTCTCCCATCCGAACCCGACAGCTGACCTCGTGGGCGCATACGAGAGGACCTTCACGCTTATGAGTGGACGGCATCGCAAGCCCACTTCCTCGTCTTCAGCAAAGAATGTCGCCAAGATCGCCTTCACCGGAGCTGTGCTCGGTGGTAGCGGCCTCGCGCTGGCCGGACAGGCCATGGCCGCCACCGACGGCGAGTGGGACACGGTAGCCCGCTGCGAGTCCGGCGGTAACTGGGCGATCAACACCGGCAACGGCTACCACGGCGGGCTGCAGTTCTCGCCGAGCACGTGGCGTTCCAACGGCGGTGGCGAGTACGCCCCGTCTGCCTACATGGCCACCAAGGAACAGCAGATCGCCGTCGCCGAACGCGTGCTGGCAGGCCAGGGCAAGGGCGCTTGGCCGGTCTGCGGCCGCGGCCTGTCGGGCGCCACCCCGCGCAATGTGGTCAGCCAGCCCGAGCCGGCCCCGCTGGATGCGCCCGCGGTCAACGGTGAACTGCCGCCGCCGCCCGAGGCACCGGCACCCGAGGCCGCCCCGATGGACGCCCCGCTGCCGGCCCCCGAGGCTCCGGCACCGGCACCCGAGGCCGCCCCGATGGACGCCGCGCTGGCCCCGGCCCCTGAGGCCGCCCCGATCGCCGACGCCGCTCTGCAGGTGCCGGCTCCTGAAGCGCCCGCTCCCGCCCCTGAGGCCCCGGCCCCAGCCCCGGAAGCGGCGCCTGCCCCCGCACAGCCGGTCAGCTACGTCGATCAGATCCAGCAGGCCATCGAGAATCAGGGCCTCGACGGCAACATCGTCATCAACAGCTGAGTTTCAGGCCGAGCCGACCCACTCGTCGGTGCCGTCGGAGAAGTACTGGTGCTTCCACACCGGTAGCCGCTCTTTGACGGTGTCGACGAGTCGGGCACAGGTTTCGAACGCCGCCCTGCGATGGTCCGCTGACACAGCGGCCACCAGGGCGGCGTCTCCTATATTCAGGGTTCCGATGCGGTGGCTGACCGCGATCGCGCGTACCCCGGTGGCCTGCGCGGCCACCTCGGCGGCCACCTCTTGCAAGGTTTGAAGGGCATCGGGGTGCGCGGAGTAGTCGAGCCGGGTGACCGAGCGGCCGCCGTCGTGATCGCGCACCACCCCGCAGAATCCGACCACTGCTCCGGCTGCCTCGTGGGCCACCAGGGCCTCGTATTCGGTCAGCGAGATCGGTGTCTCGGTCAGTTCGACCCGTATGACGGATGCGCTCACCGGCAGGTCCTTCTCCTCTTCGCGCAGGCGCTCACCGGCAGGCCCTTCTCCTCTTCGCACAGGCGCTCATCGGTGGTCCTTTCCGCCCAGCTGGTCCAAGGCATGCTCCAGCACGCCGGCCAGCACGCCCAGCCCGTCTTTGACCCCGCCCGGCGATCCGGGCAGGTTGACGATCAGGGTGCGCCCGGCGACACCGCAGACGCCGCGGGACAGCACCGCGGTGGGCACCTTGTGTACGCCGGCACGCCGGATGGCATCGGCCAGTCCCGGTATCTGATAGTCGAGCACCGACATGGTGGATTCCGGCGTCGCATCGGTGGGCGAGATGCCGGTTCCGCCGGAGGTGATGATCAGGTCGACGCGCTCGGCCAGGGCGGCGCGCAAGGCGTCGCCGACGGCGTGCCCGTCGGCGACCACCACCTGCTCGGTGACGTCGTAGCCGCGATCGGAGAGCCAGCCGACGATGAGGGGGCCCGTCCGGTCGTCGTACACCCCTGCCGCGGCACGGGTGGAGGCGATGATGACCCGCGCCGAACGCGTCACTGAGTAGTTCTTTCCCACAATCCCGTTTTACCGCCTTCTTTGCGCACCACTTTGATGTCGTCGATGCACGCGGCGGGGTCGACGGCCTTGATCATGTCGTACAGCGTCAGCGCGGCGACGCTCACCGCGGTCAGGGCTTCCATCTCGACCCCGGTGCGGTCGGTGCTGCGCACGGTGGCGGTGATGGCCACCGCTGCCTCGCGGGCGTCGAAGTCCACGTCGACGCCGGTCAGAGCCAACTGATGGCACAGCGGGATCAGATCGGGGGTCCGCTTGGCGGCCATGATCCCGGCCACCCGCGCGGTGGCCAGGGCATCACCCTTGGGCAGGCCGCCCGAGGCGATGAGGGCCACCACATCCGGCCGCGTGTGCAGGGTGCCCACGGCCTTCGCGGTGCGTTTGGTGACGTCCTTGGCCGAGACGTCGACCATGTGTGCCGCGCCGGACTCGTCGAGGTGCGACAGTCCCACTGTTACCTGTTGACGACGGTGGCCGACTGGATGAAGGGCAGCTCGTCGGCCGGCAAGGGGAAGGTCACATCGCCGAACGGCGACAGTGCGCCGGTGCGGTCGGTGGCGAGCTCACTCACTGCGTGATCATCGCCGTCGGAAAGCACGGGCCAGCCGTTGTCAACGTAATGGTTCTTCTTGTTGTCAGCCACGCCCCACATTGTGGCAGGCGCCTGCGCCGGAGGCGAGACCGGCGGGCAGGATCGCAGCCACCGGGGGATGGCTCGGCGGGCAGGAGCGCAGCGACCGGGGGGAGGTCCAGCGCAGGCTGCTTTACGCTGGTCAGGATATGACCGCCGCACAGACTCCCGGATTCCCGCTGGGTGCCTGGCTGTCCGACCTCGACGACAAGGGCCTCATCCGCCTGCTGGAGCTGCGGCCCGACCTGAGCCAGCCGCCACCGGGAACGATCGCCGCGCTTGCCGCGCGCGCCACCTCACGTCAGTCGGTCAAGGCTGCCACCGATTCCCTGGACTTCCTGCGGCTGGCCGTCCTGGACGCGTTGCTGGTCCTGCATGCAGATACCCACCCGGTCCCGGTGTCCGAGGTGAGCGGACTGTTGGGTGAGCGCGTCGACTCCGGCGACGTGACCACCGCGCTGGAAGATCTGCGCGAGCGGGCCCTGGCGTGGGGCGAGGCCGCCGTCAGGGTGGCGCCCGAAGTGGCGTCGGGCCTGCCGTGGTTCGTCGGCCAGGCCGCCGTGGAGACCACAGAGCGCAGCGCCGACGAGATCGCCGAACTGCTCGGGGGGCTCGACGAGGCCCAGAGCGAACTGCTGGCCCGGCTGCTGGAGGGCTCACCCATGGGCCGAACCCGCGACGCTGCGCCCGACACCCCGCCCGACCGGCCGGTGCCTCGCCTCGTGGAGGCCGGGCTGTTGCGCCGCATCGACGCCGAGACGGTGATCCTGCCCCGGGTGGTCGGCCAGGTGATGCGCGGCGAGGCGCCCGGACCGGTGGAGTTGACCACGCCGGTGCTCCAGACGACGTCGACGACGGCTGCCGATGCCGATGCGGTGGCCGCCGGTGCCGCCATCGACCTGTTGCGCGAGATCGACCTGATCATCGAAACCCTCGGCAGCGCACCGGTTCCCGAGCTGCGCAACGGCGGACTCGGGGTGCGCGACGTCAAGCGGCTGGCCAAGACCACCGGCATCGACGAACCACGCCTCGGCCTTCTCCTGGAACTGGCCGCGGGCGCGGGGCTGATCGCTGCGGGGATGCCCGATCCGGATCCGGGTGACGGGACCGGGCCCTACTGGGCGCCGACGGTGGCCGCCGACCGGTTCATCGAATCCCCCACTGCCGTGCGCTGGCACCTGCTGGCGGCGACGTGGCTGGACCTGCCGGCGAGGCCCGCCCTGATCGGCAGCCGCGGCCCGGACAACAAACCCTTTGCCGCACTGTCGGATTCGCTGTACTCGACCGCGGCTCCGCTGGACCGGCGGCTGATGCTGAGCGTGCTGGCCGAACTGGCTCCGGGCACCGGAGTCGACGGCGCCGAGTTGTCCCGGGCGATGGTCTGGCGCCGTCCGCGCTGGGCGATGCGTCTGCAGCCGGCCACCGTCAGCGGGCTGCTCGCCGAGGCCCATTCGCTGGGCATGGTGGGCCGCGGTGCGATCAGCACGCCCGCCCGCGGTCTGCTGGCCGGCGACCCCGACGAGGACGTATTGGCCGCGATGGCCAAGGCGCTGCCCAAACCACTCGACCACTTTCTGCTGCAGGCCGACCTCACGGTGATCGTGCCCGGCCCGCTGGAGCGCGATCTGGCCGAGCACCTGGCCGAGGTGGCCACCGTCGAATCGGCGGGCGCGGCGATGGTCTACCGGATCAGCGAACCGTCCATCCGGCGCGCACTCGATGCCGGGCGGACCGCCAGCGAGTTGCACTCCCTGTTCGAGAAACACTCGAAAACCCCGGTGCCGCAAGGGTTGACGTATCTCATCGACGACGTGGCACGCCGCCACGGCCAGCTGCGCGTCGGGATGGCCACGTCGTTCCTGCGGTGTGAAGATCCCGCGCTGCTGGCCCAGGCGGTCGCCTCGCCAGGCGCCGACCGCCTTGAGCTGCGCCTGCTGGCCCCCACTGTGGCGGTGTCTCAGGCACCGATCGCCGACGTGCTCACGGTGCTGCGCGAAGCCGGGTTCGCGCCGGCCGCCGAGGACTCCACGGGCACCGT